>JAITPE010000158.1 GCA_031289575.1 Spirochaetia bacterium
ACTGCCAGCGCATCAACTGCGGTTTTTACAGCTTGCACCTTTGACATATCAAAGCACGACATCTGAGTCATTGTTGCACTGGTTTTTTCCACATCAATTATTAATTCGCCGAAATTTTGCGCGGTCACCACAGATGTGTCAAAGCGCGAAAATATTGTATCGTAATCCCACCCGTCCGACCATGTTTCCGGAGCGGAGGCCACAAAGATATCCGCCTTGAAACCTGAATTTGAAGGGTCATTGCGAAACTGGTAGGCAAATTCAACCGAGGCCATGAGACAGGCGTCGATCCCGAAAAGATCAACGGATTCATCCGCCGTGAGTGTGCTGCTTATTTCATATGTATATAGAATATCGCTACTCGTATCGTCCTGGCATATTGATTTGTACGACGGCGTAAACTCCGGGCCGGCGGGGAGTGATTTCTTTTTCGGCCCCCCCCCGTGGTTCGATATTATGAGCGCGTATTTTTCCGCTGGAAAATTAGCCTTGCAGTAGCGTATAAATTTTTTGAGGGTCAAGGCGTCGCCCATATTGGCCTCGTAGTTTGAGTGATTTGTTATTTCGCTAAATTCGGTTCCGCCGTCAAGCCTCCATGTCTTTCCCGATGTAACACGGTAGAGCCTTGTGTCCGTAAAATTCTCCCCGAATATTCTCTTTGTGAAAGAGTCGCCCATCAACCTGCGGTCAAAGAGCAGAATAAGATTCACCCCCTGCGCGTTCACAAAGCCTTCTTTCATCTCCGCTACATCCCAAAGCAGGGCTTGCTCAAGATTATTGTCGGCGTCGCCGTAGTACATCACTGTCCACCCTGTCTCCTTCGGTGGCTGAGAGTCATCATCTGAACAGGCGAAAAAAAACAGCGCTGTTAAAATGGACAGAAACGCCGGTATAATTTTCATTCATTCACCATTGACGCGGGCTGACCCGTGGTTTCAAGAACGCTGCGCCAAAATGGCGAGCGCGAATCAATCGTCTTGCGCTTGGAGATTGTCATCTCAATAGGAACATGTATAAAAATATTGTTCCACTGCCCTATTACGCAGTCGGTTTTGCCGGCCATCCCGGCATGGACCGCGTACTGTCCCAGCATTGTGCAAAATATAGAATCATTGGAGCACGCGGGCGCGCTTCGTATTATATAGCTTGGGTCTATGTACTTCAGGTTTATTTCGGCATTCTTTTCCTTGAAGTAACCTGTGATTTTACTTTTCAGGAAAAGCCCTATATCGTCAAGAGCCGCGTTTCCAGACGCGTCAAATTTTTTCTGCTGGCCGCTCTCTTTTTCTATGAGTTCCTGGCCCGCGCCTTCGGCAACACAAATCACCGCGTGTCCCCTGCGCTGCAGCCTGTCTTCAACATGTTTTAGAAATCCGTTTGGTCCGTAAAGGTCAAAGCGCACCTCGGGCACAAGGAGAAAGTTGACCGTATTCATGGCAAGGGCCGCGTTTGCGGCTATAAAGCCCGAATGCCTGCCCATGAGTTTCACAAGGCCGATTCCGTTGGGCGCTCCGTCCGCTTCTATATGTGCGGCATATATGGAAGCGACCGCGGTGGAGAACGCGGTTTCGAAGCCGAAAGATCTCTGTATATAGCTGATGTCATTGTCAATAGTTTTGGGAACGCCGATTACGGCGAGCTTGTACCCGATTTTTTCGGCAATTTGGCTGATTTCGTGCGCGCCGTGGAGCGTACCGTCTCCGCCTATGCAGTAGAGAATGGACACGCCGAGTTTTTGCAGCGTGTTGACCTGAATGCTGAGGTCCTCGGTTCCTCCTCTTGAGGAACCGAGGATTGTCCCGCCCTCAAGATGAATATCGCGCACGATCTCCGGAGTGAGTTCTATTGGATAGTAACCCTTTGTCGGATTCAGTCCGTTGTACCCGTATTTTATTCCGAGTATTGAGCGTGAGCCGTACTTGTGCCATGACTGCATTACGATTGAGCGGATTACATTATTGAGCCCGGGGCACAGCCCGCCGCAGGTAACAATCGCGCTTTTTATTTTTGACGGGTCAAAGTACAGCCTGTCCCTTGGGCCGGCTAATTCAAAATTTGTAGCCAGCGATTCTTCGCTCAGTCCGTTTTCGTCAATAAAAGTGTTGTACAGTACCCTGCGGCTGTCGGACACTATATAGTTGTCTTCAATTTTATCGAGTAAGGCCTCGTTTATTTTTACTGTCCGTTCTCCCAATGATTTAATGGCAAAATCCATCGTATTCTCCTGAAAATTTATTGTCGATAAAAAGTATCTTGAGTCAAGATTACCTCATATAGATTCTCTTTTGTTCCGCGACTGTTGACACCGGTTTTCTGCCGTAATGATGCCCAGGATATATAATTGTATCATCGGGCAGAGCAAGTATTTTATTGATGATCGAATCCATAATCAGCCCATACGACGCGTCGCCCAAATCTGTCCTGCCCATGCCCTCGGTAAAAAGGGTATCACCTGTGAAAACACAGCCGCCGCCGTAGAGGCATATTCCGCCTCCGCTGTGCCCCGGAGTGTGAATCACGTTGAGATTGGCCTTGCCGAAGGTTAGTACATCGCCGTCTTTGAGCAGAACCGCGGAGTAGTTTCCCCTGAGCATGAAGAGGTCTTTTTCATGTATCATCAAATCTGCCCCGGTGAGTTTCATGGCCTGCACATTTCCGGAAGTGTGGTCGGGGTGCCCGTGCGTGTTTACAATATATTTGACTTTTGCTTCATGGCTGTTTATTTTTTCGGTGATCTTGTCAAAATCACCGGCGGGGTCTATAAGGACAGCTTCGCCTGTCGCGTCATCGACAACGAGATAGCAGAAAACAACCATAGGCGTCACAAGTATTTGTTCAACAATCATAAGTCCCCGTTTAAACCACTCATCTTCTACCGCCTCTATTATTGAAACAGATACTCTAATTTTATTTCCGGAAACACTTTATGTATTTTATTAATTATATTTAATGTCGCATTCGATTCTTTTTCTAACCGTTGATAGCTGTATATATTTTTCATTCCCAGCATTTCCGCGAATTGTTTTTGCGTCATTTTTTTATTTAATCTATGATTTTTTAATAGTATTGCTAATGCTTTTTGGGGTTCAACCATTATTTTTATTGTATTTTTTTTATTCTCTAATGTTTCATCGGGTAATGGGAATATTCTTTCAGAATCATCGCCTTCATAAAGATATACATCCAAAGCCTCTTTGCAGGCATTATAAGTTTCATTCAATGTATCGCCTTCGGTAATACACCCGTCCAATTCGCAGCATTCAGCCCAATAGCCAATATTTTCTTTGTGTAATTTAAAATGATAGTTCATTTTATATCATCCTTTAACTTTTTTAATAAAGCCTTTTCCATCCCCTTTTTTAGTTCTTTATGCATGGGTATAGTTTCAT
>JAITPE010000189.1 GCA_031289575.1 Spirochaetia bacterium
CGGAAGATGTAAAAAAAGTGGAACGCCGAATAAAAAGTGATGATAAAAAAGCGCTGAAAAACAAAAAGAAGGGAGAAGAAAAATGAATGATGTATTTATTACGCAGACGAACCATAATAAAAAGCAATCCTGAATTACTTGCCGAATTTGGCTAATCGGCGTTTACTTGGAATAAATAAAGCCAAAACATGGTTACTTTCCGGATGAATATTGTGCCGTCATATTTTGAATTGTCGCCACAGCCTTCATGTACGACAGCGGAAAGTTGGTGCGCAAATTATGGTATGCGAACGCGATGTACAGATTTGGGTGAATATCCCCCGGGCGCGTGGCGTCCAACAAATTCCACCGTTTATCGTAGTAGGCCTCGACCCACATGTGAAAGATGAATGAATCTTCCTTGCCCTTGAAATAAGGCGTCACTATCATTCCGACAACGGCTCTTGCGGGTATTCCCATAGAGCGGAGCAGGGCAATGAGGAGTACTGCGTGCTCCGTGCAGTCTCCACCCCGGTTTTCGATTATGCTTTTGGCGGAGACAATAGGGATTCCAGTAAATTTATTGGTGATGTAATTGCATACAAATTTTTCGGTAATTCGCGGAAGGTTGTTCTTCGCCTTGATTTGAGCGGCAAGCTGTTTAACCTCCGGAGAATTTATATTGAGCAGCATTGTGTCTTCGGTGAACGGGCGCGTATCGGCGTCATCTGTTTCAGCGGAAAAGTCGCCGGCTGTTACCTCAATTTTTTTGCCGGCGCTTCCCTGCGGGGTTATGTCTTTTGTTTTTTGAAAAGGCGTGGATGGAGGAGCAAATTTGCCGCTGTCGGAATATAGATGATAAACCGTCTCTTTTTGTGTAAATATAAGGCTTGTGAAGTTTTTTATCTCAACCGAATAGTTCAGCGGGTCTTCTTGTTTGTTCGCGAAACAGGCTGCCGAAACCAATATGGCAACCGGCAGTAAGATCCGGCCGTGCGGTTTCATTTATCAATAACTAATTCCATTAGATTGTTCAGCATGAGAGTGCGCATTTTTCGCACTACGCCCTTACTGTCTATGTGGATCTCGGATTCCTGAAAGTCTTCCATTATTTGTTTTATGTGAATCAGATTTTCTTCTTTTCCGTTTATGCTGACAGTCTCAACGCCTATCACTCTTTCTTCAACCTTGACCGTATCTTCAAGTTCAAGTGATGGGCTGTAAATATCGGCCGACGCGCTGCTGTTCTTCTCAAAGTTCTTGTCGAGCAATGCCTTGGCAAGGTAGTTTCCGCCCAGAACAAAGGGCTTGTCTATTGTTATTCTGGCTGTATTTCCGCCGGCCGTGACATCTATGTCTTTTCCATTGAAGACGGCTACTATGTCTATATTCTGCGTGCTGCCGTTTGATATAACCTGATTGTATATTTCAAGCTTGACCGGAACAAATGATTTTGTCTCTGTTACAACTTCTTTTGAAGTGCTCTGAACCGGGCCTGCCGTTATAGACATTGTCATGGTTGATATATATAGGTTTGCTTTCTCTTCGTATGTGAGCACAGCGCTTCCCATCTCGGCGCCGTTCATGTATAGCCTGTAATTCCATGACCCCATTGGGATGGATTTTGGCGTATCCATCACTGTTTTACACCCTGCCAAAAGAGAAAGAGCGGTTATGAGGATGAGCAGTTTTTTCATGATTGCCTCCGTATCTCGCAGACTATAAAGGCAGATCGGGCAAAAAAGTCAAATAATTAATGCCGGCGCAGAATTTTTCCGGGAGGTAGCAATTTAAAATTAGGGGTCAGAGCCACTCTTCTGGCGTCGGGGCGGACTGCGCCAATCCGCTGCCAGGCACAACATCATAAACTTAAGGAATCAATGAAGAAAATAACCGCAAAGTCGAAAAAGTCGCAGAAGGTTTTTAGGTCAAAATTTGACTTCTTCCTTACTTATTAGACTTATTCGACTTCGTGGTTAAAAATTCTTCGGCTACCGCGGTGCTCTGACCCTATGTTTAAAATATGCTCTATCTTTTGAGCCCAGCAAAATAAGTCTTGACCTGACGCCGGTCTTCGCGTTACAATGCTTGAATGATTCAGGTAAGCGGCCTTAAAATAAAATTCGGCCAAAGGGCCATAATAGACGGCATAGATTTTGCCTCCGCACGGGGCAAAACCGTTGCCGTTATGGGCAAGAACGGATCCGGAAAGAGCACGCTCCTCAAGGCCTTAGCCGGGCTTATTGATATAGCCGAGGGAACGGTTTTGATAAACGGAGCCTCGCGACAGGATGTCGCAGTGCGGAGCGTGCACAGGATGTGCGAAAAACGCGAAGCCGGAACGATCCGGCTTGCGTATGTATTTCAGAAGGGCGGATTGTTTGATTCAATGAACGTGTTCGACAACACGGCTTTCGGCCTTGTGCGCATGGGGGCAGATCCTGAGGATGTGCGTGAACGCGTGCTCTCCTCGCTAAAACGGGTAGGGCTCGCGGGCAGCGAAAACAAGCTGCCCTCCGAGCTCTCGGGCGGAATGCAAAAGAGGGTAGGCATCGCAAGG
>JAITPE010000251.1 GCA_031289575.1 Spirochaetia bacterium
CGCCCCATCAAAGCCGGTGAAAATCTTTGCCTCGGCAAGGGATATGGACTTCGGCGATACCGGCGCGGCCTTTCTTCTTTTTAAAGAACCGGAGGACGGATTCCCTGATGTCCTTGACAGTGGACGACTCGCTGTGTTATCATCTTCCGGAGACCTGAAAGAGGCGGCCGCCAATATTTTTTCCGCGCTCCACAAGGTGGACAATTGTGGAGCGGAAAAACTATATGCCGAGGCTGTGCCCGAACAGGGCCTTGGCGCGGCGGTCATGGACCGCTTAGCCAGAGCATCCATGAAATACAAAAGGGAGTTTTAGCATGGAAAAACAAGTTTTGGTTATTCAAAAAAACACCAGCAAGGGATCATTCGCCGAGGCGTTTGCAAGCGTCTTCTCGTCGCTGTCGATCGTCAGAAAGCACAACCTGTATGGGTACTTCATCATCCCGTTTTTGCTCAACATCATCATCCTATCAGCGATATTCTATTTTTCTTTTGTTACGCTGCGCCCCTTGATTTACGGCAACATCCCTGAAAGCGGCTGGCTCTTTACCGCTATACGCTTCATCATCACTCCGCTGCTCTTGATTGTTCAGGCGGTCATAACCATACTAATATATTCTATTGTCGGGACTATCATCACCGCGCCGTTTAACGATTTTCTCTCTCAAAAGGTTGAGGTAAAGGCCTTCGGCGAGGATTTTGATGAGAAGCTCACGCTCGCTTCTATAGTTGCCGATATAGTGCGAGCTATAGGCAATGTCCTCAAGCTGCTCTTGCTCATAATCGGCGTAAACATCATCCTCCTGCTTTTAAATATAATACCGGTTCTCGGAAGCCTTCTTTACACAATTATTGGTTTTTTAACTACGGTCTTTTTTCTCGGCTTTCAGTTCTATGATTTTCCGCTTGAACGGCGCAGGTTCACATTCGGGGAAAAACTCAAAATATCGTTCAGCTTTATTAAGCAAATTTTGGGAGTTGGAACGGCCTTCTTTCTGCTCTCGCTTATTCCTTTGGTTAATTTTCTCGGATTAAACATGGGCACAATCGGCGCGACCGTCATGTTCACCCGTTACATAAAACCGGCTGTAAAAAAAGAATCTCTTTAAAGCGCTATGGCAAAAGCAGGATATTTCATTGCCTTTGAGGGAATCGACGGTTCCGGCAAATCAACCCAGGTATCCCTCCTCGCGTCGCGCCTGCGGGACAGGGATATTCAATGCGCTGCCTTGGCGGAGCCCTCGGACGGAGCATACGGCCTTGAGATTCGCAAAATGCTATCCGGCGGCAATCCGCCCGGCGCGCTGCGTCAAATGGAACTCTTTATGCTTGACAGAGCCGATGACGCCGAAAAAAACATAGCCCCCGCGCTCGCCGCGGGAAAGACTGTAATCATCGACCGCTATTACTTTTCGAACGCGGCCTATCAGGGCGCGATGGGGCTCGACTACGCCTTTATACTTGAAGAAAACCGAAAGCGCGCATTTCCCGAGCCCGACAAAGTCTTCCTCATAGACTTAAGTCCCGACACTGCTATAGAGCGCATAGCCGGCAGGGCAAACGGAGCGCGCGACATTTTTGAAAAAAAAGAATTTCTTGCAAAAGTCAGAGATATTTTTTTTAAAGTCCTCGATGGGCGTTTTGTTGTAATAGACGGAAATCAGGCCGCCGGGAAAATACATCAGGATATTTTAAAAAACTTGGACTTTGCACTATGAAAAAACTTGCTATTGCCCTGTTACTTCTTGCCTTCGCGCGCTCCGTGCAGGCCGCGGAAAACCCTTTTCTCGATTTGCCCGATTCGCACTCCGCGGCTTTTTCTGAAGGACAAAACGCCGCTCTCCTGAATCCTGTTTTCGCGGACACCTACTCTGCCCCAGCGCTCTCGTACCGTTATCTTCAATACGAGAATAAAGGGACAGGCAATCACATCGGCTCAATAGGAATAGAGGGATTTTCATTTACCTACGGCTGGTTCGCAAATGTCTACAATAAGCGGCAGCGTGAGGTGCAAAACCCCGGCATAAATTTTTACAATATAAGCAAGGGATTTTTCTTTAACAATTTCTGGGGATTCGGCGCCGGGTACTCCTTCGGTACAAGCCGCGATTCATCGTATGACCGCTACAAATCGCTGACACTCGGATTGCTGCTGCGGCCATCACGCTTTATATCTTTCGGCGGCGCGGTAAACGATCTGTTCGGGACAATCGGCGGCGGGCAATTGAAACACCGCGAGGTCTATGCGGCCGCGCTCCGTCCGTTTACCGACAGGGTTACGCTGTCGGCCGATGCGTCCAGATTTTCCGGGCAGTCATTCCGTAACATTTCATGGACGTTCGGGGCCGAGGCGAGAATTTTTTACGACATCAGCCTTTTCGCGAAAAGCGGAGAAGGAAGGGATTTCAATTTCGGATTCCGCGTTCCTGTTTCGGTGTTCTCAATCAGCGGGCAATACAATAATTATAAGGGCGGCGCGGCGGCGGAGAGCCTTGGAATATCCATTCCCTTTCGGCAAGGCGAGGGCGTGAGCGCATACGGAAAAATTTTAGCGCTCAGCATCGGCAATATCAGGGAATTTGAAAAAGAAAGCTTCTTCGGAAAAAGGCGCCCCAATTTGACCGATATAATAATGGGAATCCGCTGCGCTTCCACGGACAGCGAAATCAAGGGGCTTATCATTGAGGTAAACGCCGCGGATTTCGCGCACGCGCAAGAAATCCGCGGCGCCATACAGGCTTTCCGCGCAAGCGGAAAGCCTGTGTACGCGGTTACGGCAAGCCCCGGCAACACAGCCTATTACATCGCCGCCGCGGCCGACAAGATATATTATGCCCCCAATTCCATGTTTGGACTCCCGGGCCTGAGCGCCAATGTGTATTTTTTCAAAAAATTGATGGCAAAAATAGGCCTCTCGTTTGATGTTTTTAAACACGGCAAGTACAAATCGGCCTACGAGTCTTTCACAAATGAAGGCCTTTCGCCCGCGGCGCGCGAGAACCTTATTTCCATTGTTGCCGATTTAAACGAACAGTTTATATCCGACATCAAGAACGACAGAGAACTCTCCGACCAAAACATAGCGCGCCTTTTTGAGGAAAGCATTCTTTCTCCCACAGACGCAAAGGAACTCGGCTTCATTGATGAGGACGATTATTACGAGCAGGCCCTGTACGATCTAAAAGAGAAAACCGGAACAAAAGCCATTGCCGGCTTCAACAGCTACATAGCAGTGAACGACATCTCATCCGGCATAGGCAAAAAAGATTTCTCCTGGGGAAGAAAACCCGTTATAGCAATTGTTCATGTTGACGGAACAATTCTCCAGGACGAGTCAGCTTTGCTGGGAAACGGAATCGGAACCGGCACATATTTGGACATGCTCACCGAAGTCTTTGAGGACAGCTCGGTTGCAGCTGTTGTAATACGAATATCATCGGGCGGGGGTTCGGCCTTGGCATCCGACTTTATGCAATACGGACTTGTTAATCTGCAAAAAAAATATTCCAAACCGGTG
>JAITPE010000274.1 GCA_031289575.1 Spirochaetia bacterium
GATTCAGCTCTCAAATATTTTCATGTTGGCGAAAAAGTCATATATTCTGCTGCCGATACCGGCAATTCTTTTGTTGACTCCGCTTATAAATTCTACACCGGCATTGTATGTGGTGTTTATCAGTGAATATATTTTTTCTTTTATTCCGCCTGTTCTTGAGGCCTCATGGGGCAAGGGCGGAATAAAATTTTCGATATTGGCTTCCGCGTGATGTTCATTCTCGATATGTACGCTGTTTTCATTATTTATATTATTTATGTTATTTCCGCTATAGACAGACGCGCTCTCCAAGGGCCGCACATCATCTTCCGCTGCACCGTAAAGAGACAGACCGCCGCTCGGGTATGTGTACAGAATATCCGCGGGCTCTTCAACGAGATGGGCATTCGCAGGCGCGCCGTCGGGTATTTTTTTGCCTTCGGCGTTCGATGCTACAGGTACGCCATCAGGTATTTTTTTGCCTTTGGTGTTCGATGCTACAGGCATGACCTCAGGTATTTTTTTGCCTTCGGTATTCGTTGTTACAGGCACGCCCTTGCGTGTTTTCTTTCCCTTTGTATTTGTGAGCTTGGGAGTGTCAGATTTTTTTGCAATGGCCGCGTTCTTTTTATCAGTATCGTTCTTTTTGGACGGACCGAAGAGTCCGGATAAGCGGCTTGTTTTGCTTCTCGTTAAGATATATCGCGGGAGTTCATAATCCGCCATGCTGCCGCCAATAAACGCGGAGCCTCCCTTGATTGTCATGCCGTAGGAGTAACCGGCTTTTTTAAGCGCCTCTATTGTAGAGTTAGAATATACCCCGAACGGATACACAAAGGTCTCGATCCTGCGTCCAAGTTTTTCCTCGAGCACTGCCTTTGATTTTACGATCTCCTTCTCAACGCTTTGCGCATCCTTTTTCATGGCCGCTTCGTCGCAAAAATTATGATGATAGCCGTGAGAGGCGACAGAGCAGCCGTCATCCAGCAGTTCCTTTAGCTGCTCCCAGGTGAGGGCAAATTTTTTCTTGCCTATAACAGCCGGATAAACAGCAAGAAGAGGCTTTATGCCCAGAGGGAGAAGAACTTTTTTGCAGGCATCGTAACCGGTTCTGTGGCCGTCATCTATTGTAAGCAGAATATTCTTGCTCCCATGAAAAGCGCCTTTTTTGAAATCATCAAACGCAATGAAGGTAAAACCTTCGGCCATTAACTCTTCGCATTGTGTTTTTAATTCTTCCAATGAAAAACTGTAAGCGTTCTTGCTTCCCATAAATGTATGGTAATTGAGTATTCTCACGCTGCCGTTTTCGGCGGCCGCGTGAAAAAACGGAAGCAGAAGCAAAACAATAAGCGCGCCGATTCTCACTCTGCGCACATCAGCGGACAGTTTGCCAAAAATCAACATTCCCGCTCTCCTTAAATTCTTCTTTTATTTTTTCCGCCGATTCCTTTCTTTTATTTTCCGCGTTCAGGTAAGAAGGATACAGCGCGGATATGTTTCTCTGAATCAGCCCTTCGTATTGTTCCAGCGCGGGCAGCAGATACTTGCTTATATAGGTATAGCCCTTCCAGTAGTCGAGTTCCTCATGGCGCTTCATTGTGTAGAGCGTGAGCTCGTGCAGGTAGAGTATTTTTTCAAAGAGATCGACGCCCGCGCTCTCTCCGGCCGACTTTAGAACTCCCCTCACCGCGGAATCAACCGCCTTGTCGGCCGCCCTCGCGCGGTTGTTCACAAAAAAATAATCCAGATTTGTGTCTTCATCAAATCCGTGGCCATAGCCCGAAGCGGCGCATATTTTTTCCAAAAGATCCAACTGATCGCCGCTGTAGAATTTACTCTCGGTTTTTATTGCGGCGTAGTACAGACTGCAGCCGGAAAATAACGCGGAAGCCAAAACAAAAAATAAAATAAATCTCGCCTTCACAGCCTCTCCTTATTCAAAATAATCCATATATAAAATGCTGTCTTTGCTGATATTGAGTTTTGCCCTGCGTCCGGTAATTTCACTAATCGAATATGGAGGAATGCCTACTCCCGGACGCAGCGCTACAATATCGTCCTCTGTAACAACGCTGCCCGGCAGAATGTCGCGGCAGGCAAAGAGGCTTCTTCGGGCGACCTTGGCAACAGATGCCTCTGATTCCCCATAGTCGATATGTCCGCTGCCCAACATGAGTATTGCCTCTTCGACATCACCTATCATGGAGCGGAACTCATCAGGCGCAAGAGAAACGTCCTTATCGGGACAGTCATAGTTTTTGTCAATGGTAAAATGTTTCTCGAAAATTTCGGCGCCGAAGGCGGCTGATAAAACCGTTGCCTTCCATCCCCTGCTGTGGTCCGAGAATCCTGTTTCAAGTCCGAACTCGCGCCTGAGCGACGCGATTCTGCTAAGGTTTATGTTCTCAGGGGCCGGCGGGTAATTGGAAACGCAGTGCATCAGCGCGAGTTCGCCGCCGCCGGCCGAAACGAATGAGTTTACCGCAAGGGCAATTTCATCAGCCAAAGATATGCCTGTTGACATTATGGCGCTCTTTCCGGTTTTGGCTATTTTTTTTATAAACGGGATATTGGTAATTTCCGATGAGGCAATCTTATACAGGGGGACATCGAGCGCTTGCAGGGTTTCAAGGGAGCTTGCGTCAAACGGCGATGAGAAAAAGAGCATGCCCGATTTTTCGGCAAGGGCCTTGAGGCTATGGTACTCGTCAAAGCTGAGCATGAAACGCCTGAAAAACTCTATAGGCCCCAAGTCCGGCCTTGGATCGGACTCATTATTCAAAAGCGACGCCGTGTACACCGAATTTAAAAGTTCCGGAACAATTGTCTGGAATTTAACAGCGTCGGCCCCGGCCGAAGCCGCGGCCTCAATCATTTCGGCAGCCGTCTTCGCGCTGCCATTGTGATTAAGGCCTATTTCGGCAATGTATATTCCCCTGTGTTTTGTATGTCCGCTGAAAATCCTCAACATGAAAGTTTTCCTTGCTTTATTATCGAACAAATGAATTCTTAAATAGATAAAAAATGACGGCCTTGTAAAAAATATACGCCATAATAATTTATCCTTGACTAATTACCGGCAGAGGGAAATATTATCCCTTTAACATGTAGAATTTTAAATTTTGGAGATTGATATGAAAAGGCCGCTGCTGGGTGAATTATTGCTTGAAAAGAAGGAAATAACCCGCGAACAGTTAGACAAAGCCATGGAAACGCAGACAAAGAATGGGGGGCTCATCGGCATTATTTTGGTCACACAGGGGGCAATAACAGAGGCAACTTTGGTTGCGTATCTCTCGCTCCAGGCCGAAATGGTTACCTCTTCTTAGATGTGACGGGTAGCGGAATGTTTCGGCTTGGGCCGCATGTTTCAAAGCGTCATTGTGATCTGGTTTGACGTACAAATTTTTTTTATGAAATAGTATTTTTTTGAAAAAACTCTGATAATCCGCAAAAAATAGTTGACACAGCAAACTCCCTTTTTTAGTTAAAACAACATGAAACAGGCCGTGTTATTAACGAATAAACAATTTAACGATCTAACAGTTGCCTCTGTCTGTCTGCGCTCCATAAAAGTGTCGCACAGACAGACAGACAGACAGACAGACAGACAGACAGACAGACAGACAGACA
>JAITPE010000010.1 GCA_031289575.1 Spirochaetia bacterium
ACAATAAGGCAGTTGAGTATATTAATACAGCCATTAAATTGGATAGGGATAGTAGTTTTTATTATAACTTAGGACTGTACTTATATAATAAAGGAAATGAATCAGATGCCGAAAGTGCATGGTTGAAAGGTATTGAAAAAGATTCATTTAAACAGATTGAATTTAAACATTATACTTTTTACTATTTGGCTCTTTATTATTTTGATAAAAAAGATTATCGAAAGGCGAAAGAATATATTGAAAAGGCCATTGAATTATCGCCGAATAACCAGGAATATATAGATGTTTATGCTAAAATGTTGAAATTTTTGGAGGAAAATAAATGAACAAACTTTTTTTAATCATTACGCTTATATTGACTGCAGATATTAATTTGTTTGCGCAGTCGGCGGCTATTCAAAATGGCGGTCAGTTTATACTCAAAGACATCAAAGAAGAAGTTGTATCTGATATGTGGACGCAGCCGCCGGAAGGCATGAAATTTGTGGCTTTTGATATACTGATTGATAATACAAATGGAAATGATAAAATTCAGCTTGATTTTGATGGTGCTGCTATTGAAATAAAAGATTCTCAGGGTTATTCTCTTCCCTTAAATTTTGTGTCTTACGATATTGTAAAACCATCAATGAAATTTCCTGCTGATATTGAAAAAGGAGATTTATTAAGAGGCTGGATTACTGTCGCAATACGTAAGGAATCTCCGCTTAATACTCTGCGCATTCGCATAAAAACAAATACTCAATCCGGCTGGATTGTCATAAAGAAATAAAGTTTAGTATTTTGATAAAAAATTTTTATGTTTTATAAGAGGCAGTGAGATGGAAAAAATAAATAGTTTTGGTCATGAAGTTCAGGAAAAACTTGGTTATTATGTATACCGGTTAATTGATCCGAGAAATGGGGAAACGTTTTATGTGGGTAAAGGAAAAGGCAATAGAGTTTTTCAACATGTAAAAGGAGCTATAGATACTGAATCTGATGAAGATGAAATAACTGCAAAAATAAAAACAATCCATGAAATTATTAAGGCCGGTCTTGATGTAATTCATGTCATTCACAGACATGCAATGGATGAAAAAACTGCCTTTGAAGTTGAATCTGCATTGATTGACGCATATCCGGGAACGACAAATATTCTGGAAGGAAGTGGCGCTAATGATTATGGACCAATGCATGTTAAAGAAATAATAGAAAAATATTCATCGCAAGAAGCAGAATTTAAACACAAATGTATTTTAATTATTGTAAACAGAAGTATACAACTATTTGATCTATATGAAGCAGTCCGAAAAGCATGGAAAATAAATATAACAAAGGCACGACAGGCAGAATACGTACTGGCTCTTGACAAGGGAATGATTCGGGGCGTATTTAAGCCCGAGGAATGGTATGAAGCTAATGAAGAAAATTTTAAATATTTTTCTGAAATTAGCCCCGGTAGGCATGGATTTGTCGGTACACGAGCTGAAAAAGATATAGAAGATATTTATATTGGTAAAAGAATTCCCGACTCTTTTAAGAAAAAAGGGGTTGCCAATTCTGTGCGATATACATTTTAATACTTGTTATTATGGAGGTTTTTATCATTCTCGATATAATGACAAATCCTATAAATACAGAATAAACCCTGCTTCAACCATCCATTTTATACCCGATCGGGTATATTTTAAGGCTTAATTATCTATTTTATACCCGTTCGGGTATATTTTAATAAAAATATCTTGCTATTTTATAATCCAAGACCACAATGGGTTATGTTTTTATCAGAATATGTAAAACAAATGCGTAAGCAATACAAGCTCACGGCATAAAGCTCTGCCTACAAAGGCTTTGCCAATAAGCCCGGATCGAAACTGCGTCCCTCTTTCTTTACCTCGAAGTGAAGATGTGGACCCGTTGTGCGCCCCGTGTTGCCCGACATCCCTATAACATCGCCCCTGCTTACTTTTTGTCCGGGCTTCACCTTGTACCCGCTCAAATGCCCGTAGAAAGAGCAATAACCGTGCTCGTGAGAGAGTATAACCAATTTCCCGTAACCGCCATTGTTCCCTGTAAAGATAACCGTTCCATCGCGCGAGGCCAAAACACGCGAGCCGATTGGGCAGGCTATATCTATTCCGCTGTGAAATTCATTCCGCCTGCCGCCGAAAGGGTCGTTGCGCCTGCCGAACCCGGATGTCTGTTTTCCATTGTACAGCGGAAACATGAATCCCGTGCCCAAAAAAAGCGAGCGCTGAATGCCTGATATTTCGCCGCATGGGACGAAGAGGTATTTTTTGTCTAAAGAGCCGTTAACGGCTCTTATATATTCGGGATTTATTTTTTTCCTCAACAGTACTTCCCGAAGTCCGGTTCCGCTTTCATTGTTGATTATGACGCCGCGCATATTGCTTACATAAATGGTTGCCCCCGGCTTTATTATGCCGGGAGATGAAATGCCGTTAACTGTCATCAGCGTATCAATGTCAAGAGATGTAGCGGTGAGGACTTTCCAGAACGAGTCCCCGCTCTGCAGCCGGTACTTGTAAAAGCGAAGTTTGGGCATTTTATCAACAGCGAGGCCTCCTTTTACCGAGGCCAATGTTTTTTTTACATCCTCACGGAGCGCTTTCAGTTCGCTGTTTGTATTGGGATTGAGGCTCGTAAGTTCCGGAATATCTTCTTTTGCGGAAAGCCCTGCCCATAATAGAGGCAGGGAGAGGAATATCGGCGCCATATATTTTTTTATACTTTTCATAAGTTTCCGAAACTTCAGGTTTTATGTCTCCTATTAAGCTATCGGCAGCCTCGGCGGTTTGCAAAAGTATATTTTTTCATGCCGCAAAAATGCAGCCTGCCGCGTCATTTTGTAAAAATCTACTCCCGTGAATTAATGATATTGACAATAAAAAATAACATGGAACATTGGATTTATTAATTTTATAAAGATGCAAGCGCTGAGAGGTGAGTATGGCTATGACAATCGCAAAAGCTGGCGGAGATATCGCGAGTAATGTTATAGGAGAAAATTCTTTCTTTACAGGTTCTTTTATTGTAAATGGATCGTTGAGAATTGACGGATGTTTCGAGGGTAAGCATCTTCAGGCAGAACAGCTCTATGTTGGGCACGGCGGGAAGATCAAAACCAATATCAGCGCGGCGTCTATCATTGTAGAGGGGCTCATTATAGGCAATATAAACGCGTCGAACCGTGTTTTGCTTATGCCCACCGCCAAAGTCTATGGAGATATAAAAACCCCCGAGTTGATTATCCAGAACGGGGTTATTCTTGAGGGGCGCTGTACCATTGCAAATGATCTTCGGACATCAGCCAGAGAGCTCATTGAGGCTGAATATGAAAAAAGCAGAATAGTTCCTGAGGATTTTTTTGCCGGCAAAAAGAAAAACCCTTAATATAGGAATCACCATCGGAGACCCTGCCGGCATAGGTCCGGAGGTCGCGCTAAAGGCATTGCGGGAGATTCATGATCCCGCGCTGCGTTTTGTTCTTATAGGCAGAAAAAAAGTGCTGGAAACCCTGTACGGTGACATCTTGCCGGATCATGTTACAGCCTCCGGTATAATATTGCCGGATCCCATGCCGGATTTGCCTGTGCTTTGTGATGTAAACTGCGCGTACCCCGTGCCGGAGCCCGGGCAGGCAAGCGCCCTGACCGGGGCGGAATCCAAGCTGTACATAGACACCGCCCTTGAATTGTGGAAGGCCGGCAATATCAGCGCCATTGTGACGGGTCCTGTTCACAAGGGTTTCATTGAAAAATCAGGGGTTCCCTTTACCGGACACACAGAGTATATGGCCGATTATATAGGTGAAAAGTTCCCGTTTATGATGATGTTTTCGCCGAAATACAGGGTGCTCCTTGCCACTACTCATGTTCCGCTTGAATCAGCTGTGCGGCTTGTCACCAAGGAGAGGCTTCTGCAGGTTATATCGGCCGGATTCAAATCCATCAAGGCCATTGACGGCGGCAATGTAAGGCTTGCCGTAGCCGGCCTTGACCCGCATTGCGGGGACGATGGGGCAATCGGTACCTTTGACATGAGAATAACAAAAAAGGCCGTTGAGGAAGCAAGAGCGCAAGGCATACCTGTTGATGGCCCGTTTTCGGCCGATACCCTTTTTATGCCGGAGAAATGGGCAGCGTACAATCTTGTTATTGTCCATTACCACGATCAGGGGCTTATTCCTTTCAAGATTCTTGCGTTTGATGAGGGCGTCAATGTGACAATGGGGCTTTCGCTTATTCGCACATCGGTTGATCACGGAACCGCCCTTGATATTGCGGGCAAGGGAATTGCCAAATACAGCAGCATGGTCGAGGCAATCCATCTTGCGGCCTCATTGGCGGCGGTATAGGTTTTTCTTTACCTCGCGCGTCAAGGCCTCTATCATCTCTTCCTTGTTCGATCCGCGCACCTCAAGAAACACAGCCTTTATTATGCGGCCTTCTTTTTTTACGGTGCACAAAAAGCGGATATAGCCGGTTTCATCGCGCTCGCTTACAATTCCGCTGTTGTCATAAATCAGCCTTTCCTTGAGCAGGGAAAAATCATATATGGTTATTTCAAGGATGTGAGGGCTGTCCTTCTTTATTGCCAGAGCGCTTTGCAGGTTTTTTTTTGTTTCATCCGCCGGAATGGCCGTGTTTTTCGGCGAGCTTACATCTATATCGGAATAGGCAGCCGGCAAGGCCGCGCACGAGAGCGCTATAAGGCAGAGCGCGGCCGGGAGGAGTTTTATTGCTTTATTCATGCTGCAATAGTCGGTAATTTTAAGTTTTTTGGCAAATATTTTAAAATGCTATATAA
>JAITPE010000011.1 GCA_031289575.1 Spirochaetia bacterium
CGGATATAAAGAGATAAATTTGCGGGCATTGAATCTGCTAAAAAAAGGCGGGGTACTTATAAGCTGTTCCTGCAGCGCGGCTCTGCGCGAAGAGGCCTTTAAGCAAATTATAGCCTCGGTCGCGGTTGACGCGGGGAAAAGACTTCACAGGCTTTCGTTTACATATCAGTCTCCTGATCATCCGGTTCTGGAAGGCTTTGAGGAATCGCTTTATCTTAAATGCGGAATCTACAGAGTTTTATGAAAAAGAAGATTATAGCGTGCGCGCTTATTCTGTTTGCCCTGATTTGCCTTTATTCAATATAACTTTCAAAACCGGCGGCCTCCACAAGATTAATCGTATCATCAATATTTTGCCCGTCCGCAGTTAAGTAACCGGAGGCAAAAATTGAATCAACAATTTTAAACAGGTTTTTTTCCTGTCCCTTGAAATAAACCTCTCTCCCGGCCGCGCAGCGGAGTGAAACTCCGCCGAGCATGAGCCGCGCAAGGCAGAGAACCTTAAGGCAGTATTCGGCGGTCAAGTGGGATATGTTTGCGCCTTCAAGAGCTGTTCCCTCAAGCGGCAGCAAAAAATTGATGGGCACCGACTGGGGAGCGATACTTTTTAGTTCAAAAAACATATCCGCCACATCGTGTTTGCCCTCCCCCAGGCCGACTATGCCGCCGGAACATATTTCGAAACCAATTGCTTGCAGCATTTTAATATTGGCAACGCGCTCGTCAAAGGTATGCGTTGTACAGATTTGCGGGTAAAAAGCGCGGCTGGTATTCAGGTTATGGTTGATTCGGTCGACTCCGGCTTCTTTCAGTTTGCGCGCCTGGTCTTCCGTTAAAAAGCCGATGGAACAGCATATTGAAGTTTTTGCCTGCTCTTTTAATTGCCGCACGTAACCGGCGAAGCGGTCGATTTCCTCATCGCCGAACCGTATGCCGCTTAAGCCGATACAGTGGCGGCTTAAGTTCCGTTCTGCCACAAGTTTTCCTGTTAAAGAAAGTTTTTCGTAGGGAACCAAGGGGTACTTCTCAATGGCGGCCTTTGAGCGGTTGGATTGTGCGCAGTAAGAACAATCCTGGCTGCAGTTGCCGCTTTTCGCGTTGGATAAAATTTGTACGGCAACCTTGAGGCCGCGGTATTTTTTGCGCACGGCAAAGGCCGCCTCAATCATCTTGTCTATGGCCGAGTCCGGCGCTTCTAAGAGCGCCAGAGACTCGGCGCGGGTAACGGCTCCTCCGGCGATGGATTTTTCCAAGATGCCGTCAATAGCTCTTTCCATAACAATCTCCATCAAGCCGCCGTTTTATTTTGCTATTCCATTTTGCGAAGCCATGCAAATATATCATTCTGCCGCCGGTTGTGTCTATAACTTTTTATTTGACTCCTGTTTTCCTTTTCACAAAAATTACAATTTCTTTTCTGTAATAATAAACAAGTCCGCTTGATGTCAGCAAAAATCCGGTCAAAGACGGAACAAGGGCCGTTACCAAAGTAAAGACAAGAAAAGCGATGTATATTGCTATAACAACTATGACGCTCACAGGGTAGAACCAGGCTTTGTAGGGGCGCTCTATGTCCTTGTATTTTTTGCGCAGAATAATTACCGACGCGAATGTCATTATATTAAAGATTGTTCCGGTTGCTGAGAAAAAATCAATGATTGCCTCGTAGCTGCTTTTTGCCGCTGTTGCGGCAAAAAGCATGAGAACGGTTGCCCACGCGGCCTGTACGATCAGCGCGTTGTTGGGCGTCTTGTATTTCGGGTGAAGTTCTCCAAGTTTTTTAAAGAATACTCCGTCACGCGCCATTGCCTGCCACGACCTTGCCTTTACAAGTATCTGCGTGCTTACATTTCCGAATGTGTTCATCATAACGGCGGCCGAAATCAAAATCCCGCCCGCGCTTCCTATCGCGACCTGCATGGCCTCGGTCGCGACCCATTTTGAGCTGCTTATAACCTCGACCGGCAAAAGATAGAGATAGGCGCTGTTTGCGCCGATGTAGAGAATTATGACTCCTGTTATTCCCAGAAGAAGCGAGAGCGGAAGATTTCTGCTTGGGTTTTTTACCTCCTCCGCTATGTATGTCGCGCCCTCCCACCCGGAAAAGGCAAAAAATGAATAGCGCAGGGCCGCGCCTACGGCAAGAATTGTTTCCCACGAAAAATTATCCGGAAAAAAATGCGATGTAAAATTGGAAACATTTCCCTTGCCGCTTGAAAAGGCAATGCCTATTATTCCGCCTACGGCAAGAATCTTTATCCAGCTGAAAACATTCTGCACCATGCCGCTTAAAAACACGCCGAATAGATTTACAACTGTAAGAATCCATATTGTGGCGAGAGCGATAACAATTATAAGCGGTCTTGATAAACTGTCTCCGGTAATTATTGTAAACAACGCTCCGGCGTATTCGGCAAATACAATAGCGACCGCGGCAATTGCCCCGGTCTCGGAGACAAAAAACATCGCCCAGCCTCTGAGGAATGAGCAGATGGGGTGATAGGCCGCCCGCAGATAAACATACGGCCCGCCCGATTTAGGCATCATGGCCACAAGCTCGGCATAGCATACGGCGCCGAATATTGTGACAATCCCACCTACAAGCCAAACAAGCCCGAACAAGGATGTTGACATTACAAGGGCCATGATAGGGGCAGGCGTTCTAAAAATACCGGAACCTATTATTCTTCCAACTACTACAGAGACCACTTCCATGAGACCAAGGTCTCTTTTATAATCGGTGCTTGTGTCAAAGAGTGCGCTGTCTTTAACTGTCATTGTCCCGCCTGCACATGGTGCATCTCTTTTCGCTGCACCACTGGCAAAAGACGCAGTCATGGCAGGGATGTTTTTTTCTGATATTCTCATCCGGTTCAGGAAGATAGAGCTTGCCCAGCAAACCCTCTATGGGTATAAAAGACTGTTTCTTTGTCAAGCGAAGGCTTCCTTTATGCGGGCAAGCCCAAGCGCGAGTATGCTGCGCGGGCAGGCAATGTTCAAGCGCGCGAAACCTTCTCCGCCAGAGCCGAACATATCACCCTCATTGAGGGCACAGCGGGCTTCCTTCCTGAGTTTTTGCCGCAGAGCGGAAGCGGAAAGATTATACGAACGGAAATCGAGCCATAGCAGATATGTTCCTTCAGGCTCGATTACCTTAACAGACGGAAGCTCGTTTTCAAAAAACGTTTTTGTAAACAGGTAATTGGCTTCAATATATTTCATGACCTGCGCCAGCCAGTCCTCTCCGTGCCTGTAGGCTGTTGTATGGGCAAGGGGGCCGAATATATTTGCTCCCAGAGCGTTCGCCGTAATTTGCTTTTTCATTGCGGCGCGCAGTTCGTCCGAGCTTATTACAACGAAGGATGATTCAAGTCCGGGCAGATTGAAGGTCTTGCTCGGAGCATAGCAGGTGATGGTTCTCTCCGCTATTTGCGGAGAGATTGACGCAATGGGCGTATGGCGGAATCCCGGGAAAATCAAATCGGAATGTATTTCATCCGACACAATGAGAAGGTTATGGCGCAGGCAAATATCAGCCATGCGATTAAGCTCATCCGCTGTCCATACCCTGCTTGACGGATTGTGCGGGCTGCAAAAAAGAAAAAGTTTTGCCTCGGGCGCCGCTGCTTTTTTTTCAAAATCATCAAAATCCACTCTGTACTTTTTGCCGTCAAATAAAAGCTGGTTGTTCAAAATCTTTCTTTCGTTATTTGTGACAGAACTCATGAACGGATAATAAACCGGCTCTTGTATAATAACGCCGTCTCCCGGCGCGGAAAAACGCTGTATAATTACATTGAGCGCGATTACGACTCCGGGCGTGTGAACAATCCATTCGGGCTTGATCTGCCAAAGGTGATGTTTCGTAATCCAGTCCGCCGCCGCCGCAAAATAATCACCGGGCATAGCCGGGTAGCCGTATATTCCATGCTGCGCTCTTTTTACAACGCTCTCCACAACTTCCGCAGGCGGCTTAAAATCCATATCGGCAACCCAAAGCGGGAGGAGATCCTTATCGCCGTAGCGCGATTCAAGGGCATCCCATTTAAGAGACGAGGTGCCCCTTCTTTCATGAACCTGATCAAAATCGTATTTCATTTTATTTTCCATTTTTATTTTGCCGCGTATACTTCAATTGTGTCCGAGTAGCCGGTGAGCTTGGCGAACAAATTATATATTACACAAAACGCCTTATAGAAAAAGCGTTTGTCTGATATTACCCTCTCAGGGTGAAAACCGGCCGCGTATATTTTTACCTTTTTGAATCCGGCTCTTTTCAGCATGCGGCGCGCCGAACCCGGAGTAAAGTCAACCCTGTGGTCGGACGGACGCAGCGCCGCCCATTCGTTTTTGTGGAAACCGTACATGGGGCCGAAAACCGACGGCGCCGAAAACGCAAACACGCCGTTTTCCGCAAGAGACGCAAAAATTTTTTCTACAGCCTTGAAAGGCTCACAGCAGTGCTCAATAAAATACCAGGCTGTTATTGCGTCATGGATTCCCAGATTTGGTATTTTTTCAAAGTCTTCCCGCAGTACATCAAAGCCGAACTTTTCGGCGCAATAGTTCGACGCGTAAGCCGATATTTCGATGCCCTTGACCGAGGCAAAACCGCGGTCAAGAGCGGCCTTTAAAAAAAATCCCAAGGCGCAGCCTATATCAAGGATGCGCTCTTTTCTATAGGCTGACATTTTCTGTATGCGTTCCATTCGCACAAGCGCGGTTTTGTATATTTGCGGAAAATCATCTTCGTATGTGCGGCCGTACTGCTTGAGATAGCCCGCTGTGAAATAATCATCATCATAAGCAAGCGGAGCGGATACGCCGCTAAAAGCGCAGCCGCATTTGCGGCACCTGTAAAGAGAGTCAAATACGGGATATATTTTTGCCGAATCGCACAGCGGGCAGAATGAATCCATGCATGTTACTCTTCGGGTTTCTTGCGCCTTTTGGCCGGCTCTACAACAACAGGCACGCCCTTGATTCTGGCGTCACCAAACGAATGATAAACAAGCTCGGCATACTGTTCGGGCACTTCAAAAAAAGAATAGGTTGCGTGTATATCTATTTTGCCAATATTTTTGCCGTCAATACCCGAATGTTTTACAATTTCACGTATAAGATCGCCGGTGGAAATACGATGATTTTTTCCTATATTGATGAACAGACGCGCCTTGCCGTCTTTGACATCCTCAAAAAGAACCGTTCCGTTTTCGTTTTTTTTCAAAAGGGACTTGCTCAGTTCAAGATGCGATATGTCTCCCAAATATTCCTTGAGAAGGGCGGCCGCGATCCGTTTTGTCCTGCCTATAAACGGCAGTTCTTTTTTCATGAGTTTGATAAGCTGCTGATATTCCTTAAGCTCCTCGGTAAGAGCAGCCTCGAGAATTTTTTCTATCTTTTTTTCCTGATTCATCGAAAACCTCGTATTTGAGCACAATTATGCAAATCAGATGTAAAAATAGCAAGCAATTTTCAAATCAATCTTGAGGCAAATTATTTCTGGGTTAACGCCGTCATTGCTCCTGACAGGATGTCACAGTGCAGAGCGTGCACACGGCTGAAAAAAAACCGCCGCTAAAAGCGGCGGTGTAGAACACACACAAATTAATTCTCGATTAAAATCTT
>JAITPE010000046.1 GCA_031289575.1 Spirochaetia bacterium
TTGAATCCATTTATACACAGTACAAAGGCATAAGAGAAAAAAAAGAAAACTATGACCAGCTTATAAAAGACAGCGGCGGAGTTGCCGCGCTTGTGGAAGAAAATGCCGGCAAGGCCGGCATTCAAAACAGCAAGGTGTACAACAGAGAGCGCGAAACCAACATGCAGAATAAATTTAAAAAAATAACCGCCGAGGTAAAATTTGAGGGAGTAAACATAAAATCGGCGCTTGATTTTATCTACTACATGGAAAACTCGGGCAAATTTATAAAGACATCGTCGCTGAGAATAAACCAGGCGGTAAAGGAACGCAACAGCTACGATATGACAATAAGCTTTGACAGCTACAGCGGCGGACAACCATGAATACCGGCACAATAATAGCATCAATATTGAATATTGTAAAAAAAATATTTTCACGCCTCGCCGGCGTAAGAAAACTTCCCGGCTTCAAGAGATACATGCTGCTCGCAGTAATACTCACGCTCGTATTCACCGCGCTTATGTTTCCTTATGAAATAATTGTCATGAATCAGCTCAAGAAGCTGGAAGGAAAAAACCTGCGGAGCATAAGCGCCGGCGCGATGGATATAAACATAATAGGCGAATCATACATTGAGAGCGCCGATATTACATTCCGAAACGGTGACGCGCTTGCCGTAAACGCTTTGACGGCCGACATCTCTCTCCTCTCTCTGATACGCAAAAAAATTTCCGGGAACATCATGGCGGAGAAAATAAATTTCAGTTCGGATAAACTGAAACTCGACTTGAGCCCGAACGCGAGCCTTGATTTTACGCTGGATGAATCAGGAACCATGCCGTTGGACGGTAAAATCAAGGCCATAATTGATAATGTGCGCATTGCCTCGGACGGGGAACTGCTTGGCGGTTTTCCTCTTCCACCGTCCATAAAAATATCATCCATCAATATGGAATCCGATATAGTCAAGAGCGCGCTTACAAACATCAACATTACTGTTTCCGGACAGGAACTGCGGGGAAAAATTACCGGCAGCATAATACTCATGCCGATATTCGGCAACTCGAAGCTGAACCTTAAAATATCAATCGACGCCGATTCGCTTCTGCTTGCGGAATTTAAGCCGCTGCTTGCGCGTTTCATTGACGCATCCGGAAAAATAACGTTTCCGGTTTCCGGAACAGCGGCGCGCCCCAAGGCCGATTTCGGCACGGCCAGCGGCGCAAAGGCGGAATCCGCGATTCCGCCTTTTGGAACAAATCCTGAGGAATAATGAAAATAGAACTTGCCAAACACTCAGGCTTTTGCTTTGGAGTGAAGAACTCAATTGTGCGGGTTGTTGAAGAGATAAACTCATCCGAAGATACAATACTTGTATACGGCCCGCTGATCCACAATCCGCAGACCGTAGAGATATTGGAAAACCGCGGTTTAAAAACAGTACACAGTCTTGACGAAATAAGCGGCAGCACTGTTGCTGTGCGCACACACGGCGTACCGCTTGATGAACTCAGGGCGATAAGGGAACAGTCGTCAAAAATACTCAACCTTACCTGCCCCAGGGTGGCGCGCGTACAGTCAACAATCAGGTCGCATTCGGCCGGCGGATGCCACACAATAATTATAGGCGACGCCTGCCACGCCGAAGTTGTCGGCCTAAAGAGTTTCTCATCGGCCGGCGTAAGCGTGATATCATCTTTAGATGAACTTGCCTCCATTCCAAAGGCCGACAAGTATCTTCTTGTTTCACAGACAACACTTGACCGCGGACTCTTTGAAGCGATCGTGAAAGAACTGAACGCGCTCCTGCCCAACCTGACCGTGGTTGACACAATCTGCGATTCAACAGGAAACCGGCAGTCCGATGTACACGCGGGCATAAAAAAAGGCATCGACACACTTATAGTTGTGGGCGGAAAAAACTCGGCAAACACAACCATGCTCGCATCCATAGGACACAAGAACGGCGTAAAAACATTCCACATTGAGACCGAAAAAGAGCTTTCATTTGACAGCCTGAAGGACTCAAAGCATGTGCTTGTAACAGCGGGCGCGTCAACGCCGGGCTGGATAATCAACAATGTACTGGAAATGCTGTACAACATAAAGTACCAAAGGAGCAACCCGTTCTTTAGAACAATAAAAATGCTGCTTGAGTTTCTCGTAAGAGCCAATATTCTTTCGGCTGTGTTTGCCTTTTTCTCAACCCTGTTTATACAGTCGGCCGGAATATTTTCCGCCTTCCCGTCGCTTCCCATCATATCCATGCTTTATATTTTTTCCATGTACAGTACGAACAATTACTTTGACAGGGACTTTCTCAAAGCGAGCAATTCATATAAATACAAGATATACAGAAAGTATGGAAACCAGCTGATGGTGCTTTCCCTTGTTTTTCTCTTGGCCTCATTTTATTTGATTCGGGATTATTCGCCCCTTCTCATTGCGCTTTTGGCTCTTTCATCAATTTTTGGATTAGTGTATTTCACACATCCTGTCAAGAAAATTATTGACGCCTTAAAAGTGCCTTTTATAAAAAAAATATACGGCTCAAAAATTGTCACGAGTATAGGCTGGCTCACCGTTGTGGTTATTGTGCCCGGCATCCACTTTCATCCGGATAAAAGTCTTCTTTTTTTTACGGCATCGCTCATCCTGTGTTTAATAACGCAGCGCCATCTGATTATGGGAATTGTGGCCTATCAGGGCGATTTCATCTTCGGGCGCATGAACCTTTCAATATGGCTTGGAAGCGGAATGACAAAAATTTTAAACCGCGTGTTTGTGATTCTCACTTTTCTCGCGTGCGCGTGGGCTGTCTATCAGACCGGATATTTTACGCTTTCTATTCTGCTTGTTCCATTGATATATTACAGCATTCTTTTAAAAATAACGTCAAGGATTGAGTATCCGGTTTCTCTGAGATATGAAATACTCACCGACATCAATTTTATTATAGCCATAGCCTGCTTTGTGCTTGTCATGAATATAAATAATATGCTTTAAGGATGACATGGAGATAACATCTAAAACAAAACTCTACTGTATCTTCGGAAATCCAGTGGCGCATTCGCTCTCTCCGGTGATGCACAACGCCGGGTTTGCCGCGGCCGGATTGGATGCGCTCTACTGCGCGTTTGAGGTAAACGAAATAGGCCGGGCTGTGGAGGCAATGCGCACTCTCGGCATAGCCGGAGCCAGCGTTACCATTCCATTCAAGGTTGATGTTATGAAGTATATCGACGAGGCCGACATCTTGGCCGAAGATATAGGAGCCGTAAACACACTCCTGAACAAAGACGGAATAATAAAGGGATTCAACACCGACGGAACCGGAGCCTGCGCCGCAATAACAGAATCGGGCATGCGGCTCGAATCCTCAAGCGCTTTAGTAATAGGCAATGGCGGAGCCGCCAAGGCTGTGGCATGGAGCCTTCTCTTTAACGGTTGCGGTGTTATGCTCACGGGCAGAAACGCGGAACGCGTATCTGCCTTAGCCGGTGAGCTTGGCAAAAAATACGGCGGCGTTTCCGTTGCAGCCGCGCTCACTCCTGAATACACAAAAAATTTCGACATCATAATAAACACAACGCCCGTAGGCATGGAGGGGCATTCTGCCGGCAGCCTCCCGGCAGGATTTGACTCGGAACTGCTGCACGCCGGGCAGCGCGTATTTGATATTGTGTACAAACCCGGCAAAACAAGGCTGCTCGAACTCGCCTCCGCGCGCGGGTGCAAAACCATAAGGGGATTCGAGATGCTCATCAATCAAGGCATTGAACAGTTTAAGATATGGACAGGGCAAAATCCTCCAAAGGACGTAATGCGCGAAGCCGCGGAAAAATATCTCTATGAAGATCAGTATGAAAAGCGCTGATATTATTCTGTCATCATACCTTAACAATGAGAACAGGAGCGCATACTCATCCTATTCAACGGACACAGTTAAAGAACTGCTTGCGCGTCTTGGCAATCCGCAGAATGATTTCCCTTCAATACATATTGCCGGCACGAATGGCAAGGGCTCGACAGCATATTACACTGCCCGTATATTTACACAAGCCGGATACACAACCGGATTGTTTGTGTCGCCCCACCTTTTTACTATATGCGAAAGAATACAGATAAACGGAGAATTGATAAGCGAGAAAGAATTTGCCCGCTGCGCAGGAGCGGCCGAGGCTGCCGCCGATAAAATGAACACGCGGCCTACTTTTTTTGACATGGTAACAGCGGCATGCTTTTTGTGCTTCAGTGAACGCGGGGTTGATATGGCGGTTATTGAAACAGGACTGGGGGGCCGGTTGGATTCAACAAATTCGCTAAATCCGCTGTGCTCAATCATAACATCGGTGTCGCTTGACCACACCATGATTTTGGGCGGTACGCCGGGCGCGATTGCCGCAGAAAAGGCCGGCATTATAAAGCCGGGGGTTCCGCTTGTCACGGCAAATACATCGAGCGAAGTGCTTGGGGTTTTGCAAAAGGAATGCGCGGAAAAATCCGCGCCGTTCTACGGATTCGGCAGCGAGTTCAGGGCGGAGAATATACGGAAAGACACCGGCTACATATACGATTTGGATATAAGCAATAAGTACCGGCTCAACGATATAAGGGTAAACACTCCGGTTTATGAACAGATAGAAAACACAGCATGCGCGCTGACAGCAGTCATGCTGCTGCGCGAATCATACGGCAGAATATCGGCAAAACAGGCGGCCGAATCAATAAGTACTTTCACGCCGCCGGGACGCTTTCAGCTGCTGTGCGAAAAACCTCTCATGATCTACGACCCGGCCCATAATCCATCCGCCGTATCATCGCTCATGCGCGCCGTCACCGGACGATACGGCGGCAAAGACATAACGGCTGTCGTTACATTCATGGAGGACAAAGACTACAGTACAATGATTTCGGAAATAAAGAAGACATGCGGCGATATTGCCTATTATTATCTTGATATGCCGAGAGCCTATAAGCCGAAATCATTCATAGGCTCAACAATAAGCTCGCAGGATGAACTTGTGCAGTACCTTGAGAAAAAAATAT
Organism: Spirochaetia bacterium; assembly: GCA_031289575.1. Classification (GTDB taxonomy): domain Bacteria; phylum Spirochaetota; class UBA4802; order UBA4802; family UBA5550; genus JAITPE01. The sequence continues at coordinate 5,032 of JAITPE010000046.1, forward strand.
CCGCTGATTCTCTCTTTCTCTTTACAGGTTCATTTCGTCTTTTCCCAGCGGCCAAATACGCGGCCGGAAAACTTACGGAGAAAAAAAGGATATGAATAACGAACTTCTCATATCAATCAGAGACTCAATAAAATCCATAATCAGCGGTGAAATAAGCCTGCCCGAGGCCGAGGAAATCTACCGCGAGTCACAGGAAACCTGCGAAAGGCTTGAACAAAACAGCCATCCCGAAAATGATTCATTTTCGGGATGGCTGCTGTACAGTCACAATATCAGCAATTTCGCGAAACTCACGGCAATCCTGAAAAAAACAGATGATGTTTTCACCAAATTAGAATACGCCGGAAGCAGCGAGCTTCTTTCCGCGGCGGAAAGAATATTAAGGAAAAAGAAAGACATCATAATAGGCTCGCATTTTTGCCAGTTTAGAACATCGGATATCAAGGGAATGCGCCACAAATTCTTTTTTAGCCACCTTAAAATAGAAGCAAATGAGTACGTAATAGCCTCGGCTGTTTCGGCGGTCTATGCCGACACAAAAAAATTTATGGAGATAGCGCAGCTCATAGGCCTTCATATTGCGGAGACGGATGCGAATAATGACTCGGTCGATTATTACGGCGAAATGAAAAAACACATCGGCAATATTTTGAAGAACAGCCTCGACTCGGGCAAAAAGATGAAGGCCTCGCTTTTTGTCATAGACAAGGCAATGGAGCGGTTTAATGAAACCGAAATTTGTACAATCGCGGACGAGATTTATGATAAGCTGAAAACGGCCTACGGAAAACAATCGCTCATCGTTGTTATAACATATAATGTGTACTTAGCGTTATCATTGCAGGATGTGTACATATCAAGCGGCACAGATCTTTCGTTTAATTACGACGGCTTTTTGTTGAAAAACTCAAAGTATGATTTTAATTTGTCCGCTTTGGGCGATTTAAACAAGGTGTGGGCGGAAATAAACAAGAGAACATAAAAAAACATGATCAAAATAAATCGGCAAGCCTTTTGATCTCTTCCATGTTATCTATGGCATAGTGTTTTCCGGTTTTCTTGATGATTTTCTTTTTTCTAAGCCAGGCGACTCCGCTGTTTACGCTATCCTTGAGCCTGCCTTGAATTGTCATTCCCTCGGAATCAATGAGTTCCCTTGCTGCCGGCTCAAGATTTTTCTTGGGAATAAAATTCTTGTTTTTGAGAAAGACCTTTGCCATAAGAATGTGGGAATAGCAGGGCTTATCGCTTTTAAACAGAGCCTCGAGCGCGGGCAGTATTTCATTCGAGCTTGTATCCTCTTTGGTGAACTCTGAAAGAAATATGAAATCGGAAAACCGGTGAATCATTCCGCCCTTCAAATGTTTCCTCAATGGAAAAAGACCGGCCTCCGGGAAATCGTTGTTTGTTCTTGCGATTGAAATGGGCGACAGCATTATTTCAACCGACTGGTTCAGCATGCTGTTTTTTATTGTCTGGAGAAAGGCTCCGGGAATTTTCATGATGTCATACGACCTGTAGAGTAAAAGCGGAACCCCGTTCTCTATCATCGTTGAAAGATAGGCCAAAAAAAGGCCGCGGTACAGCGGATTGCGGTACTTCTTATCATCGAATATAAATCCGCCGGCAAACTTTATGAAAGAAGCCTCGAACCTGCCCGACAACGAATCCCCGGTAACCATAAAACGGGGCAGCGGCATTTTTATTTTCCGTATGCTCCTAAGCGCCGGAATAAAATCAAACAGGCTCCTGTTGCCTATAACGTAAATGATGTTTCCCAAATCGCAGAAAGACTTCAACTGACTAATGTTTCCCTCAATGGACATCCTTTTTCTTTTAAACGGAAAATCGGCAAAAAAACGCCCAAGCGAAATAAGAAGCATGAATATGCCCGCTGCCGGCCCGTTGTAGTTGTCGGCTAAAGAGCTCAAATACATTTCGAGCAGCGGCTCAATGTTTTTGTTAGACGGAGCGTTTATAATCCGTTCGAGCAGAAGTTTCTCTCTGTGGTTTCCGGGACTTTCGTTAAGAAGAGCGCTGTACGCCTTGAGTTTATCAAGAAGAATATTTTCATTTGTGAGAACGCCGCCCGGCTCAAAGAGACTGCCGGTAACTCGCGCTATTATGAAATGCCTAAAGAGCCTTCCCTTGACTTTCTCCAATCCTTTTTTCTTTTCGGTGATGTGAATCTTTGTCTGCCTGTATATCTCTTCGTATCTCACCGGATTCTTTATGGTTTCTATGAGAAGAGTTGGATCCTTCTTGTTTAAAAGTACCTCGTAAAGCGACCTGTAAACAGGAACAGAAATATCGTTGGCGTTCGCTATTTCGATCAGCGGCTCAATCGCGTACGCACCTTCGGCTAAGTAGTTGAACTTCTCGCTCATCTTTTCAATTACAGCCTTTGGGTTAAAGCGCAAAAGTATGCGGTCCATAAGGCGCACCTTGCTGCCCTTCTCCATGATTTGTCCGGCTATGTCCTGCCCAAATCTGCGGTTTCTGCTGTGCCGGCTGAGCGCGGTTGCGACAAGATCGCCCAGTCCGGAAATATCAACCATCGTTTCGTCCTTGGCCTTGAAGTAACGCCCCAGGCGTATCATCTCCTTCATGGCCTCGGCTATGAGCGCGCCCGCCAAATTATCTCCGCAGCCGGGAAGCATTGCTATAATGCCGGCCGCGATCGCGGCCGGATTTTTCAGCGTTCCGCCGACTTCAACTCCTATAATGTCATCGCTCTCCCGGCATTGCAAAAAGGGCGCGGTGAGTATAAGGCAGAAGAGTTTTCTGTTTGGAACATAGCGGCCGGCCACATTGAGGCAGGTATGGAAATTTTTTGACACCTCCTCGGCGTGGCTTGGGCCCGATATGGCCACAACACGGCCGCGGAGTTTTGGTATAAATTTTTCGATGGTCTGGGATATGGTTAAAACCTGATCCTGTATTTTGCAGAATCCTTTGGTGAGAAATCCAAGACATGTTTTTTCTGTAACATAGCGGTTTATCTTCATCGCGGTTTCCGGAAGCGCCTTTGACGGAGTAGCTATGATGATGACATCGGTATTAAAACATGCCTCTTTGATGCTGCCCGTTGCCGTTACCTGCGGATGAAGAGAGACCCCGGGCAGAAATTCGGTATTCTCATGATAATGATTTATTGATGATACTACATTTTTTTCGTACGCCCAAATCTTGACGGAGATTGCCGGATGAGCATTCGCAATGACATTACCTATAGTAGTTCCCCACGAGCCTGCGCCTATAACAGAAACTGCCTTTATGCTCTCAGCATTCATGACAGAGGCCTACATATAATCAAGGTAATCCTTAAGCTTCCTTGCCCGTGTAGGATGCCTGAGACGCCTCAAGGCCTTTGCCTCAATCTGCCGTATGCGCTCGCGCGTAACCTTGAAGACATAGCCCACCTCCTCAAGCGTATGGGAATAGCCGTCGTCAAGGCCGAAGCGCATTCTTATAACCTTCTGTTCGCGGGCCGGAAGCGTGCTCAACACCGAGGATATTTGCTCATGGAGCAGCCTGTAGGCGGCCGTGTTGACAGGAGAATCGACCTCCTTATCTTCAATGAAATCGCCCAGCAGAGAATCCTCCTCTTCGCCTACAGGCGTCTCAAGGGATATAGGCTCGCGCGCTACGTTCTTGACGGCCTTGACCTTGGTCATGGGCCAGCCGAGCCTGTCGGCGAGTTCCTCGTGGTTCGGCTCGCGTCCGAACTCCTGCTGAAAAAGGCGGGTTTCCCGCATTACCTTGTTTATCTGCTCTATCATGTGCACAGGCACGCGGATGGTTCTGGCCTGGTCCGAGATTGCCCGCGTAATGGCCTGGCGTATCCACCATGTGGCGTATGTGGAAAACTTGTAGCCCTTGCGGTACTCAAATTTATCAACAGCCTTTATGAGGCCGATATTGCCTTCCTGAATCAAATCGAAGAAGTGCATTCCGCGGTTCGCGTACTTTTTGGCTATTGACACCACAAGGCGCAGATTGGCGTTGATGAGTTCCTTCTTGGCGATAAATATTTTTCTCTGTCCCTGCGATATTTGCTTGCCCCACTCAAGGATGTCTTCCGCGTCTGCGGAAGCCTCCTGCTCAATACGGCGTATCTTGCGTTCATTGTTGCGGATGTCCTTTACTATATTCAGAAGTTCATCCGAAGATGATATTTTTGTGCTCTTGAGGGCCTTTTTTACGTTTTCTTTTTTCTCAATCTTGCGGGCATAATGCTTGAGTTCCTTTATGTCAAGGCCGCACCGGTCTTCAATGTTGTTGAAAAACTTATGCGTTTCTGTGATGCGGCTTACCATTGATTGTATCTTTTGCGAGAGCTTTGTTATTTCGTTCTCATTGATTCCCATGTCATCAATGGCCTGTCTTATTTTTTGATGAGATTCTTTTATTTTAGCCTGAGCGTCCTCGGCATCCTTTGAGCCCTCGGCGGCTTTCTTTAACTTAGATGCGTAGCTGAGAATCTTCTTGTCCTCTTCAACGATAATCTTCATCTTCGAGTCATAGCGTTTTTTAAGCTCTCCCATGTCTACCGAAGAAAAATAATACAGCCTGTTGACCTTGAGCACATCCGTGAGTTTAAGCTTGCCGTCTTTTACCTTGGCGTGGTTGCGTATTAGTTCATTGGCAAGCAGCGCCGAACCGAGTACCGACTTCTCAATCAGAATTTCTCCGTCCTCTATACGCTTGGCCAGATCGACCTCTTCATCGCCCGAAAGAAGAGATGCCCTGCCGATTTCCTTCAGGTACAATCGTATAGGATCATCCACATAAGATGAATCCTCGCCCACCGCGGCGGCCTTTTTGCCGGCCTTCTTTTTCGGCGCGATCTGGGCCGGAGACTGTTCCTTTCTTATGCTCTCCTCAACAATTTCTATGCCGAGCTGATTGAGGAGTATGAAAATATCATCAATCTTATCGGAGTTG
>JAITPE010000092.1 GCA_031289575.1 Spirochaetia bacterium
GGCTCCGCACCGCGCGCTATATCGCCGATACCCGAATTATCAACAAGAGTTTCGCGCCACGCAATAACTCTTTGCCCTTCGGCCTCTATTACGGATTCCAATTCCTTTACACATAAGGCGGCTCCGGCCTTATCTTTCGGAAGAAAAACAAGCCCTGTGGCATAGGCTCCAGGCGCGGGGAGCTCCGGAACTAATTCTTTGTAATACTCATGGGGAATCTGGATCATTATTCCGGAACCATCTCCGGTTTTGTTGTCCGCTCCTTCCGCGCCCCTGTGAGTCATTCTTTCTAAAACTTCCAGCCCGCGCCTTATTATATCAAAAGACTTTTCGCCTTTTATGTTGGCAACAAAGCCTATTCCGCACGAGTCATGCTCGTTTTCCCTGTCGTATAGCCCTTGCTGTTTAGGATAGCTGCTGCCCATTTAAATGCTCCTCGCGAAAATACCGTAAATAAGACACTTATTTTTATATTATGACGGCATAGCAATATACAGGATTGAGCCTTTCATCAATCCATTAGATAAAACCTTACAGTTAAGGCGCCCTCCATCCCGTTTACATCTCTATAAACAAAGCCGTCTTTTTTGTATTCCGCCCCTGCGTTGTATTTTAAGTCAAATCCCAAACCAAACCAGTTTGTAAAGCGGTATTCGACACCTCCTGTAATAAACGGGTGAAATTTAGTTACTGACTTTTCAGTACTATAAGCTTTGCCATACGCAAGCCCAAGACCGCCAAAAAGTCCCCAACTGTCAGAAGTCATATATTTATAGTAAAGCGTGATCGGAACCTCCCAATAGTTCAGTTCGATTTTTCCGGTAGGATACTCAGCTTTTTCTACCCCCCGCGACTCAAATCCTAATCTTGCTCCCAAGCGGTGCTGTTCCGGTAAGTTGATAATACTGTTGCTTTCTAATATTGCTTCTATCGTAAAAATTCCACTGCCCGTGTCTTCATACTTATAAGTTGGATATGTTGCGTCTGCATACTTTTCAAGGTCGCTTTTAGATGATCCGTATCCGAAATTCAGTCCCGCGCCGAGATTGGTTTCGGCAAATGCGGATGCCGCTAATAAGAGGAATAGTAAAACAAAAAACGGTTTTTTAATCATAATTCTCTCCTTTTGATTCAACTTGTATCTAATTATTCACAAAATAGAGGATGTCAAGGCTTTTTCTAAAATATTTTTACCCCTTATTTGTCTGCATAAATAAGAGGTTTACAATGGAACCAGTTATTCAAGTAACAGAATTAAGCAAAACATACAGCCATGCGCAAAAGAAAGCGGTTGACGCGGTGAGTTTTTGCGTAAACGAGGGCGAGTTCTTCGCCTTCTTGGGGCCGAACGGCGCGGGTAAAACGACAACGATTTCAATCCTGACGACGACCCTTGCCAAAACATCCGGCAGCGTAACGAATGCCGGTTTTGATTTGGACAGGGCAACCCGACAAAATCGGGGAAAAGTCGTCATTATTTTTCAAAAGCCGAGCCTTGATCTCAATCTTTCGGCGGAAGAAAATATCCGCTTTCACGCCTGTCTCTACGGAATGTTCCCGTACCGTCCCGCATTTAGTTTAATGTCCCGGGCATATAAAGACCGGGTAATGGAACTGGCGGAAATTGTCGGCCTTAAAGACAGTCTGCGCCAGCCCATCAAGAAAATGTCCGGAGGAATGCAGCGCAAATTAGAAATTATACGCAGCCTGATACACCAGCCGGACATCCTTTTTCTCGATGAACCGACTCAAGGGTTGGACGCGGTAAGCCGCCGAAATCTTTGGGAATACATAAACCGGACACGAAAAGAGCTGGGTACAACTGTGTTCCTTACCACCCACTACATTGATGAAGCCGAAAACGTGGACACCGTCTGTATTATCAATCAGGGGAAAATTGAGTTTACCGGCTCCCCCGAACAGATGAAGGAAACCCTGCTTCGCCGTGAATTGCTTTTGGACGCGGCGGACCGAGCCGCGCTCGAGGACGAATTAAAGAGCATGAGCGTTGGCTATACAATCGGAAAACATATTGTCGTTCCAACAGCAGGCGGGGTTTCGGCGCAGAAAATTATCAGCGGCTTAAAAACGCCTCTCAGCTATTTAAACACCCATGAACCGTCCCTTGAGGATGCTTATGTGGAACTTATCGGTCAAAAAGAAGGAACCGCCGCCATGAAGCGCGGTTCCATGTTCGATTTTACCGCACGCAGCGCCAGAGAGAGGTTAGCATGAGCACGATAATAACATCAGGAATGCAAAACCGCTTTCTCCGGGAAATTAACGCCATCATTACTATTGCGGCGCGGGATGTAACCATCACGGTAAAAAGTCCCGCGACATTGGCGCTTACACTTTTTATGCCCCTGATGATGATGGGCATGCTGGGCGGGAGTCTTGCCCAAAATATGGCGGGCGGGCTTGGTTTCGATTACAAGCAGTTTATGATGGTCGGCATGATGGTGAACATGCTTTTTATGACAGTGACTATGGGCATTACATCCATTACGCAGGATCGCATCACTGATTTTACCCAGGAAATGATGGTGTCTCCCATTTCGCGCTATTCAATCTTATTGGGGAAAATCGCCGGCGCTTCGGCGGGCGCTATTTTACAGCTTTCAGGCACTATTGTTGTGGCCCTGCTGATGGGCATTCATTTCAGCATATGGCAGCTCTTGAGCTTTCTGGCAATATCGCCGCTGCTCTGTCTTGCCGCCGGCGCGTTCGGCGTGTTGATAGTCGCGTTTGTCAAAACGCCGAATGCCGCCAATATAATCGTCATGCTCATCGTTATGCCGCAGATGTTTCTTTCCGGCGCAATTATTCCCATCAACCATTCAAGCGGCGTCCTGTTTGTATTGAGCCGCGCAATGCCGATGACCTACTGCCTTGACCTCGCCCGCTCGGTTTTTTACGCGGGAACGCCGGATTACTCAAACGTGGTGTTGTTTAACCCGGCGATCTGCGTAATGGGCATTGTTACGTTAAGCGTGTTCTTTTTGGTCTTCGGTACGTTTTTCTTCGCAAGATCGGAAACAAACCGGTAAAGAGTTTTTTCATAAACCTGTCAGATAAAACCTTACGGCGAAGGTGCCCTCCAGTCCGTTTACATCTCTATAAAGAAAGCTATTTTTTTTGAATTCCGCCCCCGCATTGTATTTCAAATCCAATCCCAAGGCAATCCCGTTTTCAAAGCGGTATTCGGCGCCGCCGGTTACAAATGGGAAAACCTTGGTTATTTTTTCCCCGCTAGGCGCGACATCCCAAGCCCTAGCGAGCGAGCCTCCAAAACCGGCAAAGACTCCCCAACGGTTGGTAATCATATATTTATAGTAAAGTGTGAGCGGAACCTCCCAATACTTCACTTCGTATTTCCCCGTCACTCCTGGCGAATAAGGAAACTTAATAGTCTCTGATCCGCGTGACTGATATCCTAACTTTGCCCCGAAACGGTGCTGTTCCGGCAAGCCAATGTTGCTGTCTAATATTGCTTCTATCCCAAAAATCGAGGTGCTTGAGTCATCATACTCATAATTTGTATATCTTGCTTTAGCGTAATCTTCAAGATCGCTTTTAGACGATCCGTATCCGGCTTTTAGTCCCGCGCCGAGATTGATGTCGGCAAACGCGGATGCCGTTAATAAAAGGAACAACAAGACAAAAAGTATTTTTTTAATCATGATTATCTCTCCTTTATAGTTTTATTTTAATTTCTGCATTCCATTCGCAAAAAAGGCGGATGTCAAGGCTTTTTAGCACTTTTTATTTTTTTACGGCCCTCCTAGTAGGTCAGAGCCCATTTTCAGTGCGAGGTTGCGTACCGAGCAACGTCAACCCGTACGACGGCACCTATGTACATGAAGAACGGCGAGCGCTCCGAGGCGCTGTCTTGTCCGTAGGCTGAAGCCTACGGTTAATAATGTATCGTCCCTGCGGGACTTCGAGGAGTACTTATCCGTCGTCTCGGAGG
>JAITPE010000132.1 GCA_031289575.1 Spirochaetia bacterium
CAACGATACGTTCAAGTTCTTCTGTTTTTGCTCTTGCGAGCCGAATATCCCCGGTGTCAATATCTGTGTATATTTCTTTGAATCTTTTAGAGATTTCGTCCGGTCTCGGATTTACTCCCATAATATCAGCCAATATTGAATTTACATCTCGTCCATAAATTCCTTTTTTAGGTTGAGATGTGTTTTCTCCATCAAGTATCACCAGATTTTCCGCCTTGACGGATTGAATAACCGCCGGCGCGTGTGTTGTCATGACAAATTGAACTTCAGGAAATATGGTTTGCAAATCACCTAATATCTTTTGCTGCCATTTTGGGTGGATGTGAAGATCAATTTCATCAATAAGAACAACACCATTTGCTCTTTTTACCGCATCCGCCCCAAACTGCGGATTCAGCATAACGGCACGTCTGCACAAATCAATTACAAGACTGACAATACAGCGATAACCGTCGCTAAGCCTCGAATATGGAACTATTTCCCCATCATCTGCTTGGACGTATATTTCAGCGTCCTTCATATTATAATTGACGTTTGCATTCGGCGACGCGGGTGAAAGCATTATCCGGATTGCTTCAAGCATTGCATCCATGATTGCTTTTGACCGTACATCTTCGTCCCTATAAGCCAAGTATGCAATTCGATCAACGGCATTCATCGCGTCCTTTATTGAATTGGTGAAAGACAGAGAGCCTTTGTATCCCTCTAACCTGACTTTATCTTTTCTGGCTTTTCTCTCATGGACTATGGGTTCGTTCCAAAGTCTCGCGGAACTATAGTAGGCAACAAGCGGAAGATTAATATTCTCATCTTGTCCAGAATATATAGATTTGTTCAAATCAAATGTATATTGCAGAAGAGCGTATAGTCCGCTATGCGTTGTGCGCCCATTTCGGTTGTTTATGCAACGCTCCCAAGCAACTGGATCTACGTCTGCTAACTGCGCCACACAACTCACCTCAACAGGCATCTGTTCGAGCAGCGCACCATTAACACCGGCCTTTACTACACGCCGGTCAGCTTTCCGGATATTGCGCTTATCCTGGCTGTCAATGCCCTCAAAACCATAAAGCCATCCACCAAGAGCGACACAAAGCCCTTCTAAAACGCCTGTTTTACCGCTACCATTTTCACCGACGAACAGTGTAAGGTTATCGTGAAATTTAAAATCATGCTCCGCATATCCTCGAAAGTTCTTGAGATGTAATTCTTTGATCTTCATTAGCTTAGAGCCTCCTTTTTCACATTACCCGTTTTTCACCAGAACGTCAAGCACTTTGCCATCAAATGTCTTTTTATCTGTTTTAAAATAATCTATTACCCTTTTTCGCAAAAAAACGCGTTTGCTTTCAAGGTTTTTCCCTTGCTTCTTTTCCATTCTGTTTTATTATACCGATATATATAGTACAGCCATTCCTGAGCAAACAGGGCTGGAGTACTTCGACGGAAGGCAAAATGAGCTTTTTTTTGTATTTAACAGGGTTGGCCGGCGGCGCGGCTTTATTCTTCTATATTGTTTCTCTGTATAATTCGGAAAGAAGAAAAATTAAGCCGCTGAAAAAAGACGGCGCGCCGGCGGCCGATGGATCGCGGCAGATTACCAAGCAGCAGCCTATTTTCACTATTCCTCCGGGTGAGCGCATGTGCCCCCTGTGCCGCTCAATGCTGACAAAGCATGAGGCGCTTTACGCGTCAAGGGTTGCGTTTAATGACGCAAACAAGCTGATGATTCTCGGCTGCCGTTACTGTTACAAGGATGACGAACAGATTTAGTCAGACTGCGCAAAAGCAGGCACTGTTTTTGCGCAGTCTGTTTAGTGCAGGTCTGTATAGGTTTTAAGGCATTTTGCCAAATATACGGGATCCCACCTGCCGACCGGTATGGAGGCATTGTAATAACGGTACTTTCTCGCGTCAGGTATATCAAAGCGCGGCATAGCCGCCGGAATGACGGCGTTAAATTTGGCTTTTTTTCTGATTAACGGAAGGTTTTCCGCGCTTCCGTCAATATCAATATTTCCGAACAAGAGATCGCATACTTTAAACGGCCCGTTTATGAGCCTCTTCTTGTTCCAAAGGCTCCTGATGAGTATTCCGCCGTAATGCTTTTCATCGCTTTCCAAATTAATATCTACCCCATAGGCATGGAACAGCCATTTTCCGGCGGACGACTTTCTGGCATACGCTATTGAGTCTTCATGATTTATACTGTGGAAATAAAATTCTATTTCAAGAAAATCATAGACATCTTTGCCCTTCACGATTTCGTACTCATTTAAAAGCTTATCGGCCAATGTGTAGAATCTGTCGTGAACCTCCAGCGCCTCGGCCTGCGTGTGAATATCCAATAATTGCTTTAATATTTCCATATTTAAATCCTGTATAGCGTTATATACATTTATAAAATGTAAAGAAGGCATTTCAAGCACTTTTTTGTATTAAAGGAAAAAGCAGTAAATTACCGGTTAAGCCGCTCCGCCTCATCAGAATCGGCCTGCGCCATGGCCTTATAGGCTATGCTCCGGTTATGATACGCCAAGGCAAATTCGGGATTCAAATT
>JAITPE010000136.1 GCA_031289575.1 Spirochaetia bacterium
GATATTATACTATATGACCTCATAAACCGCGTTTTGCACGAAAAGACATTAGTCCTTGAATCAGTTATTCAGGAGATAACGCAGGATGAATACAAAAAAGTTCAGGAGAACAGAAACAAGCCGGCCGAGGCGCCCAAGTCCGACCAAAAAGACACAAAAAAGGCGGATGACTCGGTCGTTCTAAAGGTAAAACCCGTACTCGCCCCTGTAAAGGGAAAACCCATATACTCACTGAAAGTAGGCGATACCATCATGGTAAAGATAGTTCCTGATTCCCCAAAACAGAAGGAGTATATAAAGATTTTCAAGCTTGAACAGGACGGAATTTTACGCTCCATTCCGGCCGATATTATCGACATAAAATACGGAACCGACAAAAACGATCCCTACGAAATAATAGTCAAACTTGATAACAAGATCTTCGGCAGAATTATAGAAAACGAAAAACAGGTAAAACTTCGCGTTTATAGCCCCGAAATCGACGGAGAGCGCAGCGGAATCTTCAGCGGCAGCAAAACTTACACAAAAACAAAAAGCGACAGGACAATAAAATTATTTGTCCTGCTCCTGTCAATTTTCTTGACGATACTTGCTGTAGTTATCGTATATACGTTTATGAACCTGTAGCAGGCAGGAGAAGAGCCGTGAACAATAACAAAGAATACACCCTAAAGCTCGCTCATGATAACAATGTGCGTTTTATCAGAATGTGGTTTACCGACATTCTGGGTTTCCTAAAGAGCTTTGCCATAACCATAGATGAATTGGAAGACGCGCTCGAAGAGGGCGTCCGCTTCGACGGCGCCACACTCCACGGCTTTAAGCTGACAACCGAAACCGAGATGATCGCCATTCCGGACGCCTCGACCTTCCAGATTTTGCCGTGGAGACCCAGACAGGATTCGGTCGCGAGAATATTCTGTGACATATATCTGCCCGACAAAACGCCTTACGGGGGCGATTGCAGGTACATTCTTAAAAAGAACCTGAAAAAGGCTGCACAAAAGGGCTACATGTACTACATAGGCCCGGAGATAGAATTTTTCTTTCTCAAAAATTCACAGAAACCGGAAATCCTTGACCGCGGCGGCTACTTTGACCTCACACCGCTTGATGTGGCATCGGACTATAGAAGGCAGACCGTTCTTTCTTTGGCCGAAATGGGGATTGATGTCATATCATCGCACCACGAGGGCGCGAACAGCCAGCACGAAATAGACCTAAGGCATGAGGACGCGCTTACCACAGCGGACAATATAATGACTTTCAAGGTAACCGCGAAAGAGATAGGCCAGATCAACAACATCTACGCCAGTTTCATGCCCAAGCCTATCACAGGGCAAAACGGCTCTGGGCTGCACATTCATCAGTCGCTTTTTAAGGATGATGTGAACATTTTCTATGATCCTGAAAGAAGAAATTCCATTTCAAAGGAGGCCGAGCATTTTATTGCCGGGCTCCTGCGCCACAGCAGGGAATACTTTGCCATAACCAACCAATGGATAAATTCGTACAAGAGGCTGATTCCGGGATTCAACGCGCCCACGCACGCGAGTTGGGGAATCAACAGTCCGGAGGCGATGATTCGCATTCCGGGAAGCCTTTCCGGGAAGGCGACATCAAAGAGGATTGAGGCGAGGAATCCGGACCCTGCCTGCAACCCCTACCTTGCCTTCGCTGTTATGCTGGCATCGGGGCTGCGCGGGATTGATGAAAAATATGAACTTCCTGAGCCGGTTGATTCAACCGACTCTTCTTTTTATGAGCCTCTGCCTGGCAGCCTTGCCGAAGCCCTGACCTACTTTGCGAACAGCGGATTTATGAAGGATGTACTGGGTGATGTGATTCACCAAAAGTTTTTGGAAAACAAGTACTATGAAATCGACAAATACAGCAGATACATAACAGATTATGAAATCGATACGTATCTGCCAATTTTATAGATAGATTAATTAATCCGCTTCGGAATAAGACACTACTAAATTCTTGCCCTTTTTCTTTGCCCTGTAGAGGGCGTGATCGGCCTCTTTCATGAGAGAGGAGAGATTTTTACTGTCGTCCATCACGGACAGGCTGGAGACGCCAACGCTTACGGATGTCTCTATTCCGCGGACAAACTTGCTGCTGCTCACATTATCCACAAAGCGCGTAGATATTGACATAACCAATTCGCTCGAGAGATTTGTAAAGATTACCATAAACTCGTCCCCGCCGATACGTATCGGATAATCGTAAGGTGTGCGGATGCTCGCCTTGAGCACATTGGAGACGCCCAGCAGCACGCTGTCTCCGGCATCGTGCCCGTAGGTGTCGTTGACATGCTTGAAATTATCGACATCTATCATAATTATAGTTATTGAACTTCCGCTTTCTTTGAGAGTGGAATATGTGTTGGAGAACTCCTCAAGCCAGTTTCTGTTATAAATTCCGGTTAAGGCATCCAGCGCGACCTTTTCGGATACAAGCTTGAGCATGGTCAGCTTTTCTTTATTGCTGATATATATTATGCTGGAAAAGAGTATGAGAAAAAAGATTACAATAGGCGCGGAAATAAAAAATATACATACATCTTCAAGAAATTTTATATACTGGTCATGAAAAATATCCAATCCGAACATGCCGACAAACTGCCCCTCAACCGTATGAAAAGGAAGGTAGGCCGTAATGTACTTCTCTCCGAACTCATCGCTGGTGTATACATATACCGGTTCCTTTTTAAGGTAAATATCGCTCTGTGCCGGCCTGAAATAAGAAAAACGGTACTTATCCTTGAAATAGTGTTCGGAGAAATCGGCGTTTGTGAGGCTTTTATCATCCCCGTATACAACATTCATGAGCCACATAAGATTGAGGGGCGTACCAACCGGCGCGTTGTAATAGCCGGCATCGGATTCCTCTACAAATTCCGTTACTTCATCGGGCTCAAGGCCCCTCATTAGATACACATACCTCGCGTGAATGATGGAAGCGGAGTCTTTGAAGGCATTCTCTATAGCGATATTGGTTTTGTCATACGGCAGGTCTTTATATTTAAGAGATCTCAGCCTTTTTATATCGGCATTGGAAACATGGATTCCCTTGACAATCTGCGATAAAATGGCAAGACCGCTCTTGCCTATTTGATTATAATAATCAGAGGTAAGGGTTGTGATTATAT
>JAITPE010000144.1 GCA_031289575.1 Spirochaetia bacterium
AAATTTTTGTCGCAGCTGTAATTTTTATCGGCCGATTGAAGATAGCGGTGCAGCGCCAGCGTGTACACCATGTACTGCAGATTGTATTTGTGTTGAATCATCGCGCCGTGTAGAGCCTCTTTATTATAGTCTGATATATTCCCGCCGAGATAATTCGACTTCCAGTCGGCCAAGTAGTAGATGCCGTTCTTTCTGAAAACCAAGTCTATGAAGCCGTGCATGTATCCGCCGAAAGGTTCAAGCTCAGAGCATCCCTCGAGAAAGCTGAAATCCTTGCTTCCATCCTTGACTGAGAAGTAGAATTCCAACTCTGTTTTTTTATCGGAGTCCGCGATGTCGGCCAAGCAAAAGGCGGGTTCAACAGGGAGGGGCGTGCGCAGAACATCTCTAACTGTTTTTTCTATCACTACGATGTGCTGTCCTGACTCTCCGGAGAGATTGTATTTATTAAGAACAGCTTCCACCGCGGACGTATTGTTTTCCGATGCAAAGCTGATGAGTTCGAACACCTCGTGCAGGGCGCTTCCCGGGCGCGCGCCCTTTGGGAAGGCGAATATTCCCGCGTCTTCTGTTTCGCTCAATGGATAGGGGATGCTGCCGCCGTCATGGTCGGCCGGGGATTCGTCCGCGGCTGAAGCGGACGCGGCGCTCATTGCGCTGAAACTGGATACCTTCCAGGCCTGCGGTATTGTTCCTGTAAATTGGGGCAGGCGGAGCGTTTCCTCAATTTCGCCGGCATCTTCAAACCTGCCGCTTGAGGCGGGCGGTTCGGTAATCAGAATATTGGGGCTTTCGGCAAGGCGCTCCATGTTTTTTCTGAAATAGGCCGATGAACTTTTATCCGTGTCTTTAATTTTTCCCCATGCTATGTAGCACCGGTGAACCGCCCTTGTAAGCGCGACATAGAAGAGACGCAATTTTTCCGAGTACTCTTCTTCAAGCACGCTATTGCGCAAAAGGTCTCCGGGATTATTTGTAATGTGAAGCACTTCTTCATATCTTCCGTCCGATTCCTCATGGTAGAAAAAGGCCCTTCGCTTCGCTCCGGCCTTCTTGTTACCTTTTACCTCTCCCCACAGGAACGGACAAAAAACTATCGGGTACTCAAGCCCTTTGCTGCCATGTACCGTGATGAGTTTCACCGCGCTCTCATCGCTTTCCAAGCGCAGCATGTGTTCATCATTTCGGGATTCTGATGATTTAATCCGCTCCGAGAGCCGGCGCAGCAGGTAGTGTATTCCTGATTCCTTCCTCGATTCCTGATGCAGGAGTTCGCCAAGATGAAGAAAATTTGTAAGCCTTCTCTCGCCGTTATCCAAAGACATCAGGTGTTTGCGTATTTTGTACATCCGCTGAAACTCCATGAGCATGGCGGCGAACCCCCTGCCGGAAAATACTTTTCCCAGATTCCTGAAATCGGCTATAATCTTTTCCCTTATTGAGTCGGAACGGTTATATTCAATTATCTCTTCAAAGGAGTACCCCATTAAATCGGTAACCAACGCGCCCCTTATGAACTTTTCATTTGACGGCTCCGCCACAGCCCGCAGAAATAAAAACATATCGTATGCCTCATCCGACGCAAAGACGTTCCCTTCGCCGTTCACTACCGCGTGTATTCCCTTTTCGGCTAAATGTTTCTTGAGATTTGCTGCGTAGTACCATGTCTCTGTCAAAACGGCTATGTCGCCTGCCGTGACCGGCCGCTCTTCTATATGCGCGCCGCCTGTAAGCAGCGATATTATCTCCGACGCGACAGCGTCATTGATCTGCACAGCGGCCTCTCCTTTGGTCACGGGATCTGACTGCTCTATGTTCCATATGACAAGCGGCTTCACGGGATTTTTGTCTATCAAAAGCGTCTTGGCCGAATCGGCCGAGACGGCTTTTTCGTATTTGATTTTTTTATACAGGAATGGTTTATCAATGCTGAAAATGCTGTTGAATGCATCAACAAGGCCGCTCTCCGAGCGGTAGTTCCTGCTCAGGGTGAATCTTTCCATGGATTCGGCCGCGTTCATGTACGTGAAAATATCGGCCCCCCTGAATCCGTAAATCGACTGCTTTGGGTCTCCTATTAGGAAAAGCGTTCCATCGTTCCCGAAAATTTTGTCAAAAATAAAGTACTGCACCGGATCGGTATCCTGAAATTCATCTATAAACGCGGCCTTGTACTTTTTCCTTACGGCGTTTATTATTAGCTCGTTCCTGTTAGTGTCGCACAGCGCGTTGTAGAGACGCATCAGAAGGTCGTCATAGTACTGAATGTTTTTCTCGGACTTGCGCGCCAGGAGTTCTTTCATTGTAAATTCGTACAGGGCGCCCCTGTAGTACGCGGTGAGTTCCAGCAGGCGCTCAAGGATTTTGTCGCATTTTTGGCACAGCTCGTATTCCGCAATTTTATGATCGGTCATTTTTCCTATGGATTCGGAAGAGAAAAATTCTATTGCCTTTGTGTCAGGAGCATCTTCGGAGAAAAGCGCATTCAGCGAGCGGAAATGTTCTTCTGTAATCTTTGGATAAATCGAAAGCTCTTTTTTTATTCGCTCTTCGGATTTAATCCAGAACTCCTTTAATTCGGATAACATAGCCAGAATTTTTTCAGGGCTGTTATCTTCGCTGTAGGTCAGTTTAGCCAGCGGATGGTTCGTGCTTCCGAAAATGAATTCTCTGATTTGTTTGATGCCGAATTTTTCACCGGCTATGTACGATACTATGACGGGGTGGGCCGTGCTTATATGCATGCGGTAAAAGTCGGCCGCGATCTCATCGATCAGCGCGTTTTGGTCGGTTATCATTTCGGTGCCATAGGATGTTCCTGTCTCAAACGCGTTATCGTCCAAGATTCTTTGACAGAATCCATGAATGGTAAAGATAGACGCCTCATCAATGCTGTGCAGCACATCGGTGAGGGCGCGCGTTTTTTGCGCATCCTGGCGGGATATTTTTTTTACAATCGCGGCGACATCATCGTTGTCAATCGCCGCGCCGTTGAGGGAATCAACAGCGGCGGCGATAAAGTTTCTTATGCGCGCCTTGAGTTCGGCAGCCGCTGCCTTGGTATATGTGACGACAAGTATTTCCTTTAGTGGAATTTCCTTCTCAACGATAAGGCGCAGCACAAGCAGCGCTATGCTGTATGTCTTTCCTGTTCCGGCGCTTGCTTCAATGAGTTTGGTTCCGGAGAGGTCAATGGTTTGAGGGTCAAAGTGCTTCACTTTCAGCTTTCCTTCATATTTAAGATAAGTCCGCCGAATACTTTCAATGCTGTGTTTTCAAATCCGTCAATAGAAATGTCCTGGTCATTCTTGAAGCCTGTAATAAAACAGGGATCATCGTACCCTCCAAAGCAGCGCTTTACATAGCGGTCTGTATCTCTCTCTCCTGTTATTATATATCCGCCGATCCATGCATTAAGCACATTGTTCCTGTTCGGTTTTTCTTTGTGAAGGTTTTCAATGTAAGCCCATGATGTTTTTGGAAAAAACGGAATAGGGCTGTAATGTCCTTTTTTAAAAAGCTCAATGAGTTCCTCGAGATATTTGAAGTTATCGTCATAGCTCTCTCCGCTTACGCCTTCAAGTTCAAGAATCTCATAGCCGTCATTATTGTTTTCTCCTATGTAGACGCTGTCGCAGAAATTGCTGCAATTCATCACAAGATGATGTATCCATAAATTGAGCCTGTCGAGCGGCCTTATTTTGGCCGGCCGGAACATAATGTGTTTGCCGCCATAGAGGGCGCATTTCGCCGTGATAGTAATGCCTAAAAGCTCCTGCTCAAAAATTTTTGTTTCCCTCTCCGCCGATTCGGTATAACTACGAACATGTTCCCGCATTCTTTCGGCCTTCCCGCTGAGTAAATTGAACTCATAGTTTCCTATTGTTCCGGCCGGAAGGGATCCCTCCGACTTGTATATTTTAAAGAATGACTGTATCTCGGCGCTTTCCTTGTTGAGCAGATTGTTCTTGATCTTGTACCTCTGCAAGGCGTCAAGCTCAAACGGTTCAAGTTCCTCAAGCATTCCGCTTTCCATGTTAATATCAACATTGAGGCATTTATTGAGAAAAAACTTTGAGGTGTTCCTGAAAAAATCAACAAGTTCATCGGCGTTTATTTTATTTTTTATCTCAATGGGAGGCGCGCCCGTTTGTTTTTTATCGGCAGTGGTTACGCGTTTTTCGTACATCTGCGCAGCGTCGCGGCAGGATGTCGCAGCCTCGAAGTTGTCTTCCCGAAAACTCACAAGTTTTCCGCCGCGGAAATAGGCGGGGCTTGTGCCCTGCAGCGGGTGTTCCGTTGTGAAGTCATGGAAGGAAGATTGTTCCTGAAAAGCGTACGAGTTTCTTATGTAATCCTGCAGTTCAATGACAACATTGGAGGGCAAAATCGGACTATTGTCCTTTATGCTGCGTCCGACATAGCTTATGCACAGTTTTTCCCTTGCCGAGAGTATTGTTTCAAGAAACAAGTAGCGGTCATTCTTCCTTGTATCGCGGTCGCCCGGCTTGGGATTTGCGCTGATGAGATCAAAGGCTTCCGGAATGTGTTTTCTTGGGAAGAGGTCATCGTTCATGCCCACAATATATATCACCCTGAACGGGATGCTGCGGAGCGGAACCATGGAACAGAATGTTACGCCGCCTGTTATGAAGCCGCGCCCTGCAGGCTTGTTGCCGAAACGCGCCTTGAGGTAGGCGCTCATCACATCAAAACCAATCCGGCCGGTAAGGCGCGAAACATCTTCGATGTCTTTGAGTATTTCAATTTGATTGCGCATGTACCTTACCGCGTCCTCGTCCTCTCCGTCATCGACAAAAAAATTATCCAATATGCCGGTAAAAAAAGTTCTCCATTGCGCCGGCGTCTTTTCGCGCTTTGATTCTCTTGCGCCTTCGGCAATATCCAATATGAACGAGGCGAAACAGCCGAGGACTCTTGCGCTGTCGCCCTCTATCTCATCAAACGGATATATGCCGTCAAAAAAATTTTTCTCGTCTCCGGTCATCGCGTAGCCGAGGAGCATTCTCTCAAGGCCGAAAATCCATGTATTCTCAACCGGCGCGTATTTTATTCCGAGTTCTTCCTGAAAGCCGGCGTCAATGCCCCAGCGGATATTTGTCTCCGTTACCCATGAGTTTATGAGTTCTATGTCGGCGTTATCAAGCGCGAGCTTATCCCGAATGACGGGCGTGTCAATAATTGACATCACGGCGGGCGCTCCGAAGCGGCTTTGAAAGAGAGAGAGCATGTCAAGAAAAAGGCGGATAGCCTTGTTCTCGGCGATGCTCCGGTCGGCAATGCTGTACGGGATTCTGTGTTTCTTCTCGGCCGCTCCGAAAACGGCCTCAATGTAGGGCGCGTATCCGTTTATGTCCGTACATAGAACAAGAATCTCGTTTGGCTTCAGGGTTTTGTCTTTGTCGAAGAGATTAAGAAGATAATCATGCAGCGCCTCGAGTTCGCGCATGGGACTGTGGCATGACACAAAGCTGATGGAATCATCTGCCGCGATCTGCTCCTTCTCCGGGTCTTTCTCACGGTCTGCCAGAAATGTAATATCGCGCTGAATGCTCTGAAGCGCTGTAAGGGGCGATGGGTTATCTTCGTCAAAGAGTTCGGTTATATCGCCAAGGTAATTGTTGTCGTAGAGCAGCGTGAGAAAATCCCTGCCCGAATCCCCGAAGGATGAGAGCAGGGCATTGCCCCGCTCCGCGTGTTCTATTTTTTTATTGCGTTTATTCTCAAGGCGCGCCAGCGCCTTGTCCGAGAGTATATCTCCCCAATATTCCCGCGACGGATTCATGTGGAACAGGTAGACCGGAATAAAGGCCGAGATTCCGGCAAGCACATCAAGGTAATACTTCGGCATAATGGATATGCCGAAGCAGATGATGCGTTTTGGAAAACCCGCCGGCACAAATGGAAGCGCCGCTTCCTGCGGAAGCAGCGAGTCCAATACCTTCTTCAACCGCTTGTGCCGGCTCTTGCCGGCATACTGCTCCTCCATGTGCCGCCACAGCGCGAACTGCCAGTTCTCATGAAGGTTTTTGCCGTCAAAGATTTTGCCCTTTTCCCAGTAACTCAGCATCTCCATCCGGTACAGCGCGTACTGGTCAAAAATATCGGCAACACGCGAGGCAAGCTGAAAGCGCCGCAGGGGGCTTTCGGCTATGTAGCCCGCAAGGTGTTTCATGTCCCGGACCGATAAAAAATCGCCCTCCAGAAGGGACATGAGCGACCAGGCGAACATGTCCCGAGAGTAGGGCGATTTTTCCTTTGACGGCTGCAAGAAAAGGCTTTCCGCAATATCGACGAGTCCTTCATCGGATATAAATTTATAGGATGAAAATATTCCGTTGCAGCGCGCCAGTTCCAAGGAAAGCCAGCGCGCCATGCCCGGAGTCTGAATGAGGATGATCTCTTCGGCAAACGGAGGCAGCGGATTTGTGCCCATGAGTTCCGCGCAGGCAAGGGCGAGCTTCTCCAGCTTGTTGCCGCTGTAGTAATTTATGCCTTTCATTTATACTCTTGTACCCGTTTTTTTATGCTGCCGGAATTAACGGCTTCGAGAAAATCATCCTCCAGCCTTTTGCAGCGTTCGGTTACGGCGTTCCAGTATTCGATTCTCTCCTTGTCTTTTCCAGCGAAGAGATAGAGGTCTTTGCGGTCAGGAATTTTTTTGAGCGGCAGGCTCTCCACAAATTCGGGCGACGGGTAAACCAATAGCGTCTTCTCATGTGACGCCGGTTTATGCCAGGGCACATATTTGTCGAACCATCCGGGAACTATGCGGCCGAAAAAATGCGGATACAGAACCAATCCCTTGCTCTTGAAAGGAATATCGATATGATAATCGATCATTCCGCCGTCACGGTAGATGCCTTCGGCGGCTCCCGGAATATTCTCAACGCCACGCATAACCGCGGGAATGGAACCGGATGCCATAAGCGCGGCCTTCAGGTTTTCCGGAGTAAAGGCCGCCTTATCTGTGGGAAAATCATCCATATCAAAAAAAGGCGGCAGCGTGCGCCTGTCATAAAAAAGAGTTCTTGTGAAGAACAGAGTCATTGCCTTTCTGGAAAAAAAATTCAAAAGGGCGGCCGCCCCAAGGCCGGCCGTCAGCCTTTTGACCGAATGGCTGTTCAACACGCCGTGAGAACGGTCGGTAAAAATATTAAGCCTCAAGTAGGGATGGCTCAACACCTCGTACGCCGCGGCCTTGCCAAGGTACGCTTCGAGAATGCGCATAGACTCGGCGCTCACTTCTTCGGGGGAAGGCTTTGCGGAATAGCTTTGTCTGATGTAGCGTTCCTCAAAGCGCTCGATTGCCAAAACGGGATTTTTTTGTGTAACCGCGGCAAAGCGCCACGCGCCTATTGATGAGCCGATTAAGAAAAGGGGGCGCTTGCGTTCTTTGAGAAACTCGCCGAAAAGCGCGCGGTCAATCCTGCTTAGAACAAGCCATTTGGGGCCGCCCGCCGCTCCGGCGATGATATCTATATCATCCTGTTGAAGGCCTTTGCCGCGTATAATTTCAATAGCCGATGATCCGGCGCGGAAATGCAAATATTCTTTCATTCTTGTCCAATGGATTTTTTTTGACTCTGATAGTACGTTCAAAATGTTCATAGCAAAAGTCAATATCTTTTTGTTGTCGCACCTCCATTTCTGAATTATGCCTTAATTCGGCTATGTGGGCAATTCTTGATACCATCCGCCGAAATAACTGTTTTGTTTTTCCAATTCGGCCTCAACTCTGAATTTCTCAAAAACATTGATCAGCCAATCAATTTTGTCGTCACCGCTTTTGATATACCTGCTCAGATATTCCAGAAAGCGATCCTGTCCTATGAGATTATCCTTGCTGCAATATCTGAGCGTGTGCAGCGTGGAGACATGGTCTCTTATAATGTGCCCGTCTTCATTTATGAAGTAAACATAGGCGATCATATCCGAGCCATCGCTGTTTTTTCCGGCAACATAGTCTTGATAAGTAAATTTTCCACTCATCCAGTGTGGCAGCCAGTCAAGTACCCCAGGCTTTGGACCATCGTAATCGTCAAACAGAAGCAAATCGCCGCGCACAAACGGCACCGGTTGGTCAAAGAAAATCATATCAAGCGTGTCGAATTTATAAAGATCAGCCTGCTCGCTTTCTTCGTTATAAGTATGACTGAAATCCACATGAATAATTTCGCCATCATAATTGATACATAATTGATCGCTGATATCTTTGTCAATGAACACTTTGATAATATAGAACCGTGTGCCCGGATCAAGTTCTTCTCGTTCCCAATCTTCATGCAAAGCCGCAACGGCTTTTTCAAATGTCGAATAGGCTTGGGATCTGCGGTGTCCATATTTTTTATTGGCACTAATCTCATACTGATAAACGCAATCTTCTTTTTTCATAAAGTTCTTCACTTGAAGATCTTCATAAACGATCAATTCTTTTAAATATGTATGCAGACTATCACACGCTTCAAAATTAAAACTGCCGTGAATCGGCCTATCCGGATAATCGTCGATGATTCCCTGCCACGCCCTGTGTTTTTTGCTCATCGGTTGATCAGATAGATCAATGATGATAGCCATATCCAGCGGACTGAATACATGCCCGATTTTCCGGCAATGCTCCGCAATGTCTTCAGATTGAAAAAATTCATAGATGTTCGTAAACGCACCCACAGTATTTTTGCCCTATTCCTTAACTGTCCATGTTGTGCAATTGAGCAAGCCGCCTTCTTTTGCTATCTTATTATAATTGATTGTTTCAATCACTCTCTCCGGAAAAATATGTTTGAACAGGGTGACCGTGTCGGCGTCTTTATTGCCTTTCTCTTCACTGACAGGCAATACGATCAGATCTCCCACTTCCAAATAATTGACATAAATACAATCGCCAAAAAAAGGAACGTCAAAATAGGATAAGCTTTTCTCTTTTATCACTTTATTTATTTTGTCTGTCCAGTATATATATTCGTCATCTCGGCTGCTGCCTAAAATCGTATTCCGATCAACAAACCGCACCATTCCATCGGCGTGACCTGTCAGCTCTTTATTTATCTGCGGGAT
>JAITPE010000194.1 GCA_031289575.1 Spirochaetia bacterium
TTAGACAATCGGACAGAAACAACCGGAGTTATTCTATGCGATCAAGTAAGAACTTTAGATATAAATGTACGTAATTATACATATATAGAAAAATTGCCTGACGATATTTTGCTTGAAATCATAGATATTATTAATGGTTTTATCGAAATAGAAACAGGAAAATAATCTCCTTTTAGCATCAGTATTCCAAGTAGAGCCCTTGCGCGTTTATCAAATTTGTCAGGGAACTGGCGGTGAGCTGGCCCTCTGGATTCCGCGCCTCGGCAACCAAGCATATAATCCGTTTGCCGGCCGATACAACGCGCGATGTCACCCTCACATAGCCGTCCTTTATTGTAACAGCCTTGTGAAAGGTAACGCTCATATCAATCGTGGACGCGCCCGCGCCCGAAAGCGCTATGAACGCAAAAAGGCCGTAGTTATCGTCCATAAACGATGATATGTTTCCGCCCTGAAGCAGACCCCAGCCATTGCACTGTTCCTTGCGGATGGGGAACTCAAGCGTAAAATGCCCGTCCTTTGTGTAATCCACAAAGCGGGCGCCGTGCTCTTTTAAAGTGGGGTGAGTTACAACAAGATCATCCGAGCTGAGCGCTCGAATCAACTCTTCGCGTATTTCGGCGTTCTTCATTATGATTTTATTTTTCCTTTACCTCAATAATAACCGGAACAGACCAGCCCTGAATCGAGGGCTCGTACATGCACTCCATTCTTGCGGGGCGCGCCATAAATTTTCCGGCGAGTTCCGCTCTTATGATGTAAGCAATCTCGCAGGTTTCGCCCTTCTTGAGATTCGAGAAGAAATAAACCATCCGGTTATCCCTCCTCTCCGACCTTGAAAATGCTCTGCTGCCGTACGCGTCCTCATTGACAACCTCAAATCCGGACGGCAGATAATCCTCAAGCGCGAGAAATTCAAAATCATCCTGAGCCTTAAAGCGCAGCTTTACCAGAATCTCATCGCCGACACTTATAGACGCGCTCTCCTTGATAGGAGCCGGAACTAAATACTCCTTGCGCTGAACATCCAGCACGCGCGTGAGAGAGGCGAACTCCCTGTACATGCTTATTCCGTTCGAGAGCGAGGCTAAGCCGCGCTCCTCGCTCTTGAATACCGAGAATATTCCCGACGGCTTGAAGTACAATGTACCTGATACAACGGCTTCAAAACCGGCATCCGCGCCGGCGGAGCCGCTTGCCGTTATTGAAATTGTTTTGGCCGAAGATGTTCCGTTTAATTTAACGTTTTTCACAAGCTCGGACGATGGGAGCTTTGCCTTGGGATCGTACTTTATTGCTGCGATCTCCCTGCCGTCCATTGTAAACTTAAGGTCAACCGGCTCCCCGGACGCGACAGGAGAGCGTTCCATATAATCAAGGATTGAGTATATGATAACAGAGGTCTCCTTTGTGGAAAGCCAGGAGCCTCCAAGACTCCTCTTGGAGATTGAACTCACAGCCTGTGACGGAATGGACGATGTGTCCCCCGCATCAACAAGGGCGCCGAGCACGGTGGCTGTCATCTCGGCCTTGCCTCCCTGCCAGCCGCTCCTGTTGGCGGACTGCCAGTATATTCCGCCGGCGTCGCGCTGCAGCCCGTTCTTGACAAGACTCATGTACTCGGCAATGTATTTATTTCTCTCAACGTCACTTGCCTTCTTTTCGTTTGAGAAAACAGTCTCCTTTGTAACGGCAAGCGCCTTCATGATATAGGCCGACGCGTAAACGCCCGGTGCTTTCACCGCCCTTAGTTTGTCAAAAGCGGCGCGGTTAAACCTGCCGTAGAGCGAGCTTATATACAGAAGGTATGCCTTGGCGTCGTTGTCGGATATATTATTGCCGCTGAGCATACGTGCCGCAGCAGTCAATCCCTCCTCCGTGACAGATGAGTCCACGGCGCAGCCGAGCTTTTTGGCCCTCCAAAGCGATTCCATGACATAAGCGGTAAGATAGGCGTTGCCCTCGCCTCCCGCCCACCAGCCCCATGTGCCGTCGGAGTTCTGTGAATTTTCTATGCGCTTGATTCCATTTACTGTTTTATCGTTTATTTTTTTCACATACTCATCAGGATTGTGCACAAGATTAAGCAGATTGTGTTTTTTCAAAAAACTGTTCAGCGCGAATACAGGCATGAAGCTGTTTACGGTCTGCTCAACGCAGCCGTACGGATAGTTGACAAGGTACTCGGATGACCTTATCATTTGAATCAGCGGCGATGGGTTAACCATGATGCTGACGCTTTCCGGCACAAACTCAAAGTCGCCGCTTCCGTGAAGGGGCTCAATATTCAGTGTCTTGTTCGCGTTCAAGTCTCCGCTGCCATAGAGCTTGAAGGCGGAGCCTCTGCGCTCAATGCCTACAGGAAGCTGTATGGCATCTTTTGTTTGCGAATCAGCCTCCGCGTCAAAGCGCAATGAGAGTTCCTTTTCGATAGGTACGCTTATTGTGTAAGACTTGCTCTCGGAGGCGAATGCCGGCAGGCTTATAGGAATCTCCTTATCGGCCTTGAGCGTCTTGCCGTTTACCTTCATATCGGTCTTAACGCCGGTCAGGCCGCGTTCGGTATTGCTGTTCACTATGCCGAGAACAGCAACCGAATCGCCTTCAATCATAAAGCGCGGCTTTGCTATGCGCGCGATTAAGTCCTGAGTAACAATGAATGTCTCTTTATTTTCGCCGACCCTTCCCTCGCGGTCGTGCCCGCGGGCGGTAAGGCGCCATGTTGTCAGATTGTCGGGAAGCTTAAAGCTCACGTTTGCCTTGCCCGACGCGTTAGTCTTTATATTTGCCTGCCAAAAGGCGGTATCCTTGAAGTCCTGACGCACATCGCCCTGAGAATCCTTTCCTGCTCCGGCCAAAAGAGTTATAGGGTACGAGTAGCTTGTGAGCACCCAGTTGGATATGCGCGCGTAGAAGAAATTGCTCATCTTGGGCGTGTGGTCTCTGCGCACGCTGTAGATGGCCTCGTCCACAGCTCCGAGCGACAGGTCGGCCATAACGGGCTTGCCGTTGTCATCGACAGCCGAGACAGTAACAAAGGCGGTATCTCCGGGCCTGTACTTCTCCTTCTCGGGCTTAATGGAAACATTGAGGATCGTCCCTTTTACGGGGATTGATATTCCCTGCGAAGCGGTATAGAGGGCGCGCTTGTACTGCATGGCCGCCGACACATAGAAGTTCGGGGCGTAGGACTGACTTACCTTGAACACAACGGGCGTAATATTTCCGGTAAGCTTTACTACTTTTGACTGGTAGATATCGCGCCCCTCAATGGTTACGCAGGCGTAGCCGTCGCTGTAGCGGCTCTTCAAAAGACAGGTGATCTCGCCATCTCCGGAAAACTCCTTTTGATTTACAACCAACTCAAGATTCTTGAACTTCGACGCGATGTTTCCCGAACCGCCCGGCGTGTATACCCATATAACGCGCGACGCGATTATGCGGTTATTCCTGCGGTCGGCGGCAGTCGCGACAATATCGTACTCGCCGGAATCCGCGAAATTGGGCAGCGAGATAACGGCGTCGCCGTTCGAATCCGTTGTTACTTTTTCGGAGTAGCGCGGCTTGCTCTCATGGACATAGACCCGCTGATATGGTTTCCATATATAGCGAAAGAGTTCAATCTTTATATCGGCCTTTACCGGTTCGCCGTTTTGCCTGACCGCCTTTATTTCGACCGTCTTTTTTTCATTGCTTTTGAAAAATTGCTCCTTGGGGTTTATCTTTATATAGAACTCGCCGCGCCCTACCCTTACGGTTTTGCGCTCGGTTATACTTACATTGGAGCGGTCAACAACGCTTGCCTCAAGGGTAATTTCCCTGTCGTAGGGAAAGTTTCCGGCAGCTAATTTGAGCGACACAACCCCGTTGTCATCCAAGTACTTAACGCCGTCAAGTTTGAGCTTGTTGTACGAACTGTCTGTGTGTTCATCCTCCCACCAGTACGAATCGTTGTCGTCCAACTTCTTCTCGTAAAAATAATACGACACCATGGCTCCCTTTACAGGCGCGCCGAAGAAGTACTTGCCCTCGACCCTGAACTCAACATCATCTCCGTTTATAAAATAATCCCGCGCCGGAACAATTTCAACCTTGTATTCGGGCTTGCGGTACTGCTCGACATAGAAATATCCGCTGTCATAGGTATTGTCCTCAGACGGCCCGGCCTCTATGGCAAACCGGCCAAGCCCGGCGCTCTCATCTATAACAACGCTGCCGGCAGCTGTACCCCATTCATCAAGGGTCAGCCTGCCCTCCGCGAGTACCCTGCCGCTCCTTATTTTATAATAGATTTTCTGATTACTCTGCGGAATGAAACGCTCCTTTCTTTCCTTGCCTATTATTTTATAAAAAACAGTATCGCCGCTCCGGTACACAGGACGGTCTGTATATATCATGTACTTGTCTTTTTCCCTTTGAAAGGCCGAGGCCGAACCTGTATTGCAAATAGCATAGCTCCCGTCGTTCCCCAGCGCGATGAGAACCAAATGATGATTGGTGCTCACCTTGTCCTGATATATTCCGTCGGAACCGGTCTTGCCGCTCGATAAAATCTTTACAGGCAGTTCATGAACCGATTCGAGCCGCTTGTAATACATGCTATCACTTTCCTCTTCTTTTACAGGAGTGTTTTCAAAAACAGCGACAGAGGCGTCACGAACAGGCTCGTTTGTGACCAAATTGGTCACATAGGCGAACACCCTCTGCTCCGAGCGCTTTACTACGACTCCGACCGATGTAACCGTAAAGTACTTCCGGCTTATAACGCTGCCGGCCCCCTTTACCTCAATGCAGTAACCGCCGGTAGGCAGCGGATCCTTTACTTTAAGCGTCCGGTAGAGCCACTCGTACGGCTCAAAGTTCTCCATGGTCTCGTCCCAGTGGACAACCCTTTTAAACTTCTCCTTTTGGGGATCGGCCGAATCCGGGTTGCTGCTTCCGCGGAGAAAGACCGCTACGGGCACCGCGTATATCGAAACATTCACGCTCTCCAAGCGGAATGTTCGCAAATCAAATGTCAGGTCATTGCCGGGCGCGAATGTATACCTGTATGAGTAAACCTGAACCTCTGGCGGTTTTATATCAAGGCTGTAATCCAATCCGGTTTTTGATTCGCCCTCCTTGATTGTCACGTTTATTTTTTCTGGTTCGTTGAAGCCCTGATGCTGGACAAGAATCTGGTACGCGCCCGGCTTTACATCATCAATCTTAAAACTTCCGTCCTGATATGTGGAGGCCGAATGATTATTGCGTCCCTTTGCTATAACATCAACATTCGCTGCCGGAACATTGAGCCCGCTGATGGAAATCTTACCCGAAATGGAAGCCGGGTGGAAGATAACAATGGGCAGTGAAAATTCCGCGCCCTCCTTTACATCCTTGATGTACAGAGTTTCCGGTATGTAGCCCGGCGCGGAGCAGCTTATGGTATAGCTGCCCTGCTTGAGCTTGCTGAAGACATAGGAGCCGTTGGCGGCTGATGAGAGAATGAGCGGCTTCCCGTAATTGTTGTACGAGCCGTAATCGAGCCGAATATCGGCTCCGCTTATTGGCGCGCCGGATGAGTCCTTTATAACGCCCGACACAACGGCCTCGCGGTCAAGGTATATTTCTTTTTTGGCTTTTCCGATTTGCTCTGTTGAGAGGTATGTTACATAGCCGGCGGCCGTCACCTCTATGCTGTACTGTATATGGGGAATAAAATTTCTGATTGTAAAACTGCCGGAGCCGTCGGTTTTAGCGAGATAATAGCCCACGCCCAGATTGGAGTTCTTGATCTCGACCGAGGCGTCCTTTACAGGCTTGCCGCTCCTGCGGTCAATGACTGTTCCGCCAAGAACAATTTCTCCGCCGATGCCGGCGCCCTGTGAAAATACGCTCTTACCGTCGGATGTCTTGAACATCGGCAGAGTAGAACAGGCCGGGAATCCGGCGGCAAGCAGGGACATCATAATCATTATTTTCTTGAACATGGACATCTCCCGATAGAAAGTTTATATTACTATACATATTTAATGGCGCCGTGTTTTGTCAAGCTTCTATTGGGCAATTTTAT
>JAITPE010000210.1 GCA_031289575.1 Spirochaetia bacterium
CGGGAATGCCGTTCCCCGCGTACTATCAGGAAATATGGAAAGAGAGCCGCGCAGGCAAAAGCGTGCCCTACGAAAAAACGGCCCTCAAGTTTATTGTAAAAACAGCGCGCTTCATATCAAAGATGTCGCCTGTTTCAATTCCCGATGAGGTGAACGCGCTTGCCATGGCACGCTCGCTCGCCAATCTGCGCGGCAAGGGCCAGCCCGGAGTTTATGAACTCATTGACGGCGTGCAGTCCTGCTTTGTTAAGGGTGATATAAATATGACAGCGGTTTTTGAGCTCGATTATCTTTTCAGAATACTTTCCGGAATCGGGGCCGGCAGCGTTGCGGCCTCTGACATTATTCCGCCCATAGTTATAAATTTCCGCGGGCTGTGCCGCGAGTACCGGATAAAAATATCAACCATCGAAAAACAGGAGACGACGCTCGATATAGTAAAGAATCCGCATCACTACAGCAAGAGCTGTTTTTTTCATCAGCTTGATTTTCTCGGAACAGGTTTTTGCAAACGCGTTCACGGCCCTGACTACGCGTCGGGCAGCGGAAAAAATCTTGTGCGCGAAATATGGGAATACCGCTACGGCCCGTCCGTTGAAACAACGCTGATAGACATATCAGTTTACGGCGTAACCCTGAGCGAGGCCTGCGGCTCCATCATGGAAAATAAACTGAAACAAAATATAAGCGCGGCCGAATTAGGAACCATGCTAATATCGGCCGAAGTAACCGGAATCGACGGCTTTTTTGAAAAGTACCAAAATCAAATTTATGATGTAATTGACCGCTGCGGAAATTTTATTGATATTTCAACATGTCTGATAAAACTGCGCTACCTCAAAAACCTGCAGAATATGCTGCACCCAAGCCAAGCGGCCTTCACATATCCGTTGATTAAGCGCTGCTTCGAAAAAAGCGTTGAACTCCTTGAAGACGGAAGAGGCGCGTCCGAAACCGGTGAAAGGGAATACTGTGAAAAACTCGCTTCGCTCCACGCGCTCACACTCGAAGAGGATATGTGCCCAAAGGAATTGCTGCGCGACAAGTGTTCGCTCATTCTTTCGGGCGGGCCATGCAACAGCCGGTTTTACGGAACGCTGCTCGCGGTTCACTTTAAGCAGGGTGAAATCGGCATGGAACAATTCGCGCTGAGAATCAACGCTATGCTTACCTCGTCCATGAATAAACCCGAAGACGCGGCTTCTTTCATAGCCGGGGTCTTTCTGCTTGGAAGAGACGCTGTTTTTTCCGGCAATGAAGTCTTGGCCGAAATCGACCGTTTTGTCGCGGGTATGGATTTCGATACATTTATGCTGGTGCTGCCAAATCTGCGCTACGCCTTCACCGGTTTTCTTCCTTCTGAAACAGACCGGCTCGCGAAAATGGTTGCGTCCATTCACGGAATAAAGCCCGATGAACTGCGGGGCGGCATAGTCACACAAGATGAACTTGCCCTTGCCATGCTGCTTGATGAACAGTCCGCGGAAGCGATGAACCAATGGGGGCTGCCTCTGTGAGCGACAACACACCTGGACGCTGGCGCCTTATACTCGGAGATTTCGCCGAGGACTCGCTTCCGATAGGCGGCGAAGAGCGCGGCATGGATGATGCCTTGAGTTTTCTCTATAGAAGGGAATACGGTCAGGAACACGGCGTCCGCGATGCCGGCGGCCGCGATGCCGGTGGCCGCCGCGGCGGCCGGGAGGCATCGCGGCTTACCATCCCCGCGTGGATATCAAAAATACGCAGTCTTTTTCCAAAAAAAACCGTGGAAATACTGCAGCGCGAAGCCCTGAACAAATACCGTCTCACCGAGCTGCTCACCGACCCGGAGATCCTCAAGACCATGGAACCCAATATGGATCTGCAGAAAAATATTCTCACATTCCGCCATCTCATGCCCGAGAACGTAAAAGCGCTGGCCTATAAAATCGTTGAACAGGTTGTGAGAGAAATACAAAAAAAATTAGAAAACCAGGTGCGCCGCACATTCACCGGCAAGAAACTTCCCAACTCGAGCACAAGCTACAAGGTACACCGCAATTTTGACATAAAACGCACAATAAGAAAGAACCTCAAGAATTACAGCAATGAGCATAAGACAATTGTACCCGACAGGCTCTACTTCAATCAAAACATAAAGCGTTACAATCCGTGGCATGTCATAATACTTGTGGATGAAAGCGGAAGCATGCTGGATTCTGTAATATATGCATCTGTTATGGCCGGCATATTCTCGAAGCTGCCGTTTCTTTCTATTAAGCTTGTTGTCTTTGACACATCATTGGTTGACCTGAGCGAACACGCGGAAGATCCTGTAGGCATTCTTATGAAAGTACAGCTCGGCGGAGGAACCGATATTCACGGCGCGCTCGAATACGGCAAGAAACTCATAGCGGCTCCGCATAAAACAATTATTGTGTTAGTGAGCGATTTGTACGAGGGCGGAGATCCCCGCCGCATGCTGCGTTCCTGTTCCGACATTATAGAATCAGGAGCGCGCCTTCTTGTACTTACCGCCCTTGATTATTCCGCCAACAGCGCATATGACAAACAGGGGGCAAAGACTCTCGCGTCTATGGGGGCCGATGTAGCAGCCCTCACGCCCGATGAACTCGCCGAATGGATAGGCAAGGTAATATCGTGAAAGCGCGCGCGGCTTCGCCCGGCTCGGTCTCCGCCGCGCGCACCTTTCTTCCTTTTGCGGAGGAGGGATTTTTGCTTACCCTCACGACCAAGGGCATCTATAACCGTTCGCTCAAGGACTACGAGTCACTTGAGGAAGACGCCGAAATCACAGCTTTAGGAAAACAGCTTGAGGTACGCCTCGCGGGCAATGTAGTCACGCTCAACACAAATATGAC
>JAITPE010000223.1 GCA_031289575.1 Spirochaetia bacterium
GTCTTTGAACGGGCGCTTGCCCATGAATTTAAGGCCGAGCATAATCATGCGGGCAACCCAGAAGAAGATTATGTCGAAGGCTGTTACAAGAACGCTTGTCGGGTAGTACTTGTTGAGCGCGGCGCCGGTTTCGGGCCAGCCAAGCGTGGAGAATGGCCAAAGGCCGGACGAGAACCAGGTGTCGAGTACATCGCTGTCTTGAGTTATATTCGGGCTTCCGCATTTTGCGCACTTTATTGGAGTGTCAGTTTCTACGGTTATGTGCGAACAGTCGGCGCAGTAATAGGCGGGAATCCGGTGGCCCCACCAAAGCTGCCGGGATATGCACCAGTCCCTGATGTTGTTCATCCACTCAAAATAGGTTTTTTCCCAGCTCTGGGGCACAAAGCGTATATCGCCCGACTTGACGGCTTCGACGGCCTTTTGGGCGAGCGGTTTTATTTTCACAAACCATTGCTTTGAAAGGTACGGCTCAATTACGGTTTGGCAGCGGTAGCAGTGGCCTACCGAGTGAGCGTGTTCCTCAACCTTTACAAGAAGGCCGGCAGCCTTAAGGTCGGCGGCGATTTTTTTTCTGGCCTCAAAACGATCCAATCCGTTGTAGACTCCTCCGTTTTCGTTGATGACGCCGCGCGTGTCCATTATGTTTATCTCTTCAAGATTGTGCCGCTTGCCCATTTCAAAATCATTTGGATCATGCGCCGGAGTTACCTTTACAATGCCTGTTCCAAAATCTTTATCGACATAGGCGTCCGCGAATATTGGAATCTCACGGTTCATGAGCGGGAGGACAGCTTTTTTGCCGACAAGGTTTTTGTATCGTTCATCATCGGGATTTACGGCTATGCCGGTATCGCCAAGCATTGTTTCGGGCCTTGTTGTAGCCACAACTATATAGTCATTTGAACCGGCGAGCTTGTATTTTATGTGCCAAAAATGTCCGTCAATATTTTTGTATTCGGTTTCAATATCGGACAGCGCGGTTTCGCAGCGCGGGCACCAGTTGATTATGCGGTAACCTTGATATATCAGCCCCTCGTCGTAAAGCGCCTTGAAGACTTTGCCCACAGCCCGTGACAGGCCTTCATCAAGGGTAAAGCGTTCGCGGGGCCAGTCCAATGAACTGCCGAGGCGTTTGAGCTGCCCCTTGATTTGGCCGCCGGATTTTTCTTTCCACTGCCATACCCTTTCCTGAAATTTTTCGCGCCCCAGATCTTCTTTGGACAGGCCCTCGGCGCGTATAAGGCGCTCCACAACATTTTGCGTGGCAATTCCGGCATGATCCATGCCGGGCATCCAGAGCACAGACTTTCCTTTCATGCGCTGCCAGCGGGCGATGATATCCTGCAGCGTATTGTTCAGGGCATGCCCCATGTGCAGGCTGCCGGTTACATTCGGCGGCGGAATGACTATGCAAAAGGGTTCCTTCGTGTCGTTCTCATCGGCGTGAAAATAGCCGTTCGATTCCCAGAAGGCGTACCATTTGTCTTCGGCTTCACGCGGCTCAAAAGTTGCGGCAAGTTCCATAGTGTTATCCTTTTCGGCGAATGTATGGTAAACAGAATTGAAAAGCAGCTTGGAGGTGTCAAGTTTATTTGAGGCGAAGGGGACTGTAAAAGAGCTTTATGTTTATGAGGCCATTCAGCCAAAATTTATCCTATCCGCCAATTGCAAAAAATATTCCGCACTCCAAATTTCCATTTCGGCAGGATTTTTCAGGAATGGGCTTACATCTCTCTTCACCAAATTTATATCCGTTTTCTCAATTTTCTTTCTTAAAACTTGTTTGAAAAAATCCGGCGTAAAATCTTTCTCCGAGATGGAATTAATTTGCTCTGTTCGCTGTCGTAAATGCCTGAAATCAAGCGAAATATTATTGCGAACATACCACTCAAAATCATACCAATCGCGCCCTTTTACACGATTTTTCCACGCACGAAACAAAAGTGCGTGCATTTTGCCGGCGAACAAATCGGGCAGAGTGTAACAGCGCGTCATAAACGAAAACGGCAACATCAGCAATTTGTGTTCGGTCGAAAAACCCGCCGGCGGTTGCGTATCGACCTCTATTTTGATTTTGACATTTTTTTCGGTCGAAAACTCCAAATTATAAATTTTGGTATTATCCTTCAAAAAAGCCGATTCTATGTTGGTTTGCGTCTTCTTTTCTTTTCTCGTGATAACAACTTCCCGGCCAAGCGACTGAAATTCAGTTTTTATGGCATCAAAATAATTTTCGAGTTTGAAATTTTCATCTGCCTGCAAAAGCGAAAAATCCATATCTTCGCTAAACCGCTGCAAGCCGTAGAAAATACGCAGACAAGTGCCTCCATAGAACGCTGCCTTGTTGAAAAAACCTGATTTATAAAGTCCTGCCAGCGTAATTTCCTGCATTACCTCGTGAATTGCGTTTTTCTTTTCTACCTTTGTGGCAGGAGAATAACGCGAAACCATTCTGTCAAAAACACTATTTTCCATTCTGCAACGATTTTAATAGTTGGGTCAGTTCCGTCTTCTTTTTTCCAAACTCAATACATTCTTTCACTATATCCGAATTAAACGAAGATAGTACAGACATATCAAATCTTAAGTCTTCTTCCAAATATTCGTGCATTGCCTTAACGGATTGTATTCTAATATTTTGAGTAGTGACAATCTTGTCGCACAATGCCTTTTCAGGCGCAGCAATAAGAAATGAATAAGAATTATTTATAATTTCCTGACTAACACCAATCGGATAATATTTTTCAGGTACTTTTATATATTCAAAATGTCCAATCGGCGTTTCATATTGCTTGTGTAATTTCATACAAACCGAACGCATTGAAAACACTTTTTCGGGAATTAATCCGTAATACGCAAGAGCAGATTCGAGCGAAACGTATGAAGGTCCGTATAAATGGTTTGCCACAAGTTCGCTTGATATTTCCTGATTATGCACCTTTTGCGAAACCACATACAAATCCCGCTTTATCCTTATTATAAGCCCCTTGCGCTCTAATTCGGATAACTTATTTTCGGGAAATTTTAAGTCGTTATATAATGAATATAAAATATCCTTATTGACGGGAATAACTCCCAAGCTCTTTAATCTTTCCATTTTTCGACAAAAATTCTGTAAAAATAGTAAAATTTCAATAGATAATGGAAAAAAAGTCCAATAACTATCAAGATTATTCTGAAACTTACTGTGTCATTTCGTTCAGGACGTTGGATTTTATCAACAAGATTTTTTTAATCGTTCCATTATTTTTTAGGTAGCAAATTATTTCTGGGGGCAAACGAAGAATTTTTAACCACGAAGTCGAATAAGTCGAATAAGGAAGGGAAAAGTCAAATTTTGACCTAAAAACCTTCTGCGACTTCTGCGACTTTGCGGTTATTTTCTTCATTGATTCCTTAAGTTTATGATGTTGTGCTTGGCATCTGATTAGGCAGTCCACCCGATGCGAGAAGAGTGGCTCTGCCCCCTAATTTTAAATCGCTACCATTTTTTATATAGCCTTAGCCTTTGACAAACTCTCCCCCGCTTTCCGCCCTCCCGCCATCGCTTTCGCCGCCGCGTAAACGGCTGACTTTTTATAGTCATTATTCCAGCGGTTAATTCCAATGTAGTCAAAAACGACCGCCCCGGTGAAGCGGCAAAATCTGTCCATCTGGTCAAGACAAGTAAGCGCACCGTTGCCGCTTCCGCCAGGCGAAGCGACCAGAAGTATCTGTTTGCCGGACAACGCGGCTTTTTGTCCAGTTCTTGGAGCCAACAACGGCATATCGACCTCGCAACGGCGCAGACGATCAAGAAAACACTTGAGACTTTCCGCCAT
>JAITPE010000241.1 GCA_031289575.1 Spirochaetia bacterium
CTTATGGAAACGATATAGCATCAGCTAAAGATAACCTCGCTGATGCCATAATAGTTAATATTAAAAATCTTCATAAAGAAAATAGAGGAAGCGATATATTCAGTATTCCAATGGATCCCGAATATTATGAAGCATACAACTATTATCGTAAAAAAAGAGACGAATCTCTTATGACACTTATTTCTGAACATATACTTAATCCGGGAGAAGCAGATTATGAATGGGAAATAGAAAAAAAACTTACTTATGAAATAGCAAAGGTGTTAAAGTTAGAAATAAATTCAGAGCGCGTAAAATCAGAGCACGAAACGGCTTATGCTTAAAATAAAATATTGTCCTGCGCAAGAATTTCTCGATAATTTCCTTCCAAAAGAAGTAGAATACAGAGTGCAAAAATTTGTCGGAGGCGGTGGAAGAGTTTTATTGTATTTTAATAGTGATTTTATGGCAGAAACAAATAATCCAAGCCCGTTTATTAAAGAATTTGGGCGTAAATATCTGGGCGAACCTTCTGCGACTTCTTCGCGGTTTTTTCTTCATTGATTCCTTAAGTTTATGATGTTGTGCTTGGCACCGAATTGGCGCAGTCCGCCCCGACGCCAGAAGAGTGGCTCTGACCCCGCCGCGCGCCGCGCGCCTTTTGTTTGAATGAACCGGGCCTAAAATATTTCCCCGCATTAAAAAAGGCTTGTAATAAAACAGAGCTTAACAACAATTGACAGGAGAGTGGGCGACCGCTCTTTTTTTACACTTTTGTATATTTTTTGGTGTACCCGCTGAGGGGCTTATTTTATGCTGAAAGATGATATTGCCAAGCTTATAAAGGATTCCGCAAATGAGCTCGGTTATACTCACAAATGAAGAAGAAACAGAGATCCCCGTTTGCGGACATAGTGCGCGCAAATTTAGATTACTGATTAGATTACCGAATGGAAGAGGAAAATGAGCAATAATTTTTTTGAAGCGTTACACCAGATCGCTACAGATAAGGGAATCTCCCGCGATGAAATCGAAAATATTGTTGAATCAGCCATGCTTTCAGCCTATAAAAAACAGTATGGTTCGGCCGAAGACGTAAAGGTTGTTTTTAACCGCGAAAATAATACGGTTATGCTCGTATCGAAAAAGCTTGTGGTCAACCGGCCGACAAATCCGGCTGAAGAAATATCTTACACCGAAGCTGTTAAAATTAGTCCTGATGTAGATTTGGGTGACAATATAAGGGTTGAGGAAAATCCTCTTGAGTCGTTCGGACGCATAGCTGTTCAGACGGCCAAGCAGGTCATCATTCAAAAAATAAAAGAATCCGAGAAAAATATCATCTATAACGATTTCAAAGACAAGGAGGGCGATCTAATAAACGGTTACCTTCAGAGAAAGTCAAGAGATGTGATGTATATTGATCTGGGCAAAACCGAAGGCATACTTCCTGTCAGGGAACAGTCCCCGTTGGAACACTATAAGCCTGGTGACCGAATAAAGACGCTCATCCTTAAGGTTGACAAAACATCAAAGACGCCCGGCATTATTCTTTCAAGGGCTAATCCGAAATTTATTGAAAAGCTCTTTGAAATGGAAATCCCCGAGATATATGACGGAGTTGTGCGCATAGTAAAGGTTGTCCGCGAGCCCGGACTGCGCACAAAGGTTGCGGTTGCAAGCGAGCGCGATGACGTTGACTCGGTAGGCGCCTGCGTTGGCATGAGGGGCATCCGCATTCAATCCATTGTCCGCGAGCTGGAAGGCGAAAAAATAGATGTGGTCGAATGGTCGGATGACAAGAAGATGATGGCGGCTAACGCTCTTGTTCCGGCCAAGGCCAAGGAAATCATAGAGAAGGCGGACGGAGGCGTGCTCGTTGTAGTTGAAAACGATCACTATTCTTTTGCGGTCGGCAAAAGCGGGCATAATGTGAGGTTAGCCTCAAGGTTGTGCGGATTTGATATTGATATAAAATCAGAGGAACAGTACCGCGAGTTTCTCAACTCCAATGAATCAAGAACCGTACTTGAGCAGCTCTTCTCAAACGGCAGTGAAGATGAAACTCCTCTTGACGCTCTTAAAGACAGAATCGACACAAAGACTATAGCGCTTCTTGAAACAGGCGGAATATTTTCTGTTGAGGATCTTGTTGAAAAATCTTATGATGATCTTTTGAAGGTTGACGGAATAGGCGAAAAGACGGCGCGTAAGATACTTGATGTGCTGGCCGACGCGGTTGATTTTGATGAATACGATGAAGACGAAAACAGCGGTGCGGAAATTGAAGCCGGTAAAGAATAAGGGCAGATTTTAATATAAGGATTATAAATGAAGGCTATTGATATTGCGACGCGTAATCATATCTCGCTGGAAGATGTAGGAGAGGTGTGCAAAGGGCTTGGGCTTACCTTTGAACTTGGGGAAGAGTTGTCTGAACAGAATGTCTTTCTTGTAGAAACGAAGATAAAGGTTATCAAGGACAAGAAAACCGAAGAGTTGAAGAGGGGAAAGAAGATCAAGCTTAAGCGCAAAGTTAATATCCCTAAAGAGGCCGCCGCTAAAGATACAACTAAAAAAGAAGATGTACCTTCAGCGGCTGTTGCCGTCAACAACAGCGCCAATACCGCTGCTAATAGCAATAAAAAAGAGGTTAGACGTCCAAGTACTCAAAAACCGCCCTATGCGAAATCTTCTCATCCTCATTCATCTACGCATCCATCTACGCATCCATCTACGCATACGCCGCAGCACGCGCAGCAGAGAAAGCCGGCGTCTTCTTATGGATCATCCGGCGGGCGGCCGCAGCAAAAGCGCGATGATAATAAAAAGCCGGGTACGCCGTATTCTCACGGACAAAGAAGCGGCGGAGGCGGCGGCGCAGGCCGGCCCCAAAGGGATAACAGAAGGCCCGCGGCTCCGGGCGCTCCTTCTTCGGAAAATAAATTCGGCGCGACAGGTACAACACCGGCCATAGAACTTGATGAATTAAAAAAACGCAAAAAATCCAAAGATAAGGATAAAGAGAAGGATACAGCAAAATACAAGAAGGAGAAGTTTGAAGAAAAGTCACTTGAAGTACGCAAAAAGCAGCCGTATCACCAAAGGCGTGAGGTTGTCACTCCTGATGAAATAAACATTACCGATACCATTGCCGTTGGAGAGCTTGCGAAAAAACTCAACATCAAGGCGGGCGACGTTATAAGCAAGCTCATGAAGATGGGAGAGATGGTCACAATCAACCAGACCATAGATTCCGATACCGCGCTTCTGCTTGCCGCGGAGTACGGTACCGATGTAAAGGTAGTCTCGCTGTACGATGAGACCATCATAAAACAGGATGAGGCGGACAACCCCGAGGACAGGCTGTGGCGTCCGCCTGTTGTCACCGTCATGGGACATGTTGACCACGGTAAAACAAAACTTCTTGATACAATTCGTGAAACAAAGGTGGCCGAATCCGAGTACGGCGGCATTACGCAGCATATAGGCGCCTATGTTGTGGATGTACATGGAAAGAGGATAACCTTTCTTGATACGCCGGGACACGCCGCTTTTACAACCATGAGGGCGCGGGGCGCGCAGGTTACCGATATTGTAATTCTTGTTGTGGCCGCGAATGACGGTGTTATGCCTCAGACTGTTGAGGCTATCGCCCACGCTAAAGCCGCGGGCGTTCCCATTATTGTAGCCATAAACAAAATAGATCTGGAAGACGCGAATATCGACAAGGTAAAGAATGATCTCATGGTTCATGAACTTGTTCCCGAAGAATGGGGCGGCACAACATTATTCGCGCAAATAAGCGCCAAGAAAAACATAAATATAGAAGGGCTGCTTGAGCTGGTTCTTATTCAGGCCGAAATGCTTGAGCTTAAAGAAAATCCGGGACTCATGGCAAAGGGCGTTGTTCTTGAATCCAAACTTGATTCCGGGCGCGGCGCGGTTTCCACAATTCTTATAAAACGCGGAACCCTTCACATAGGCGACCCATTTGTTGTGGGGCACTATTCCGGCAAGGTCAGGGCCATGTTTGATGACCGTGGCAAGGAAATAAGCGAAGCCGGCCCGTCAACTCCGGCGGAGATCCTCGGCATAAGCGGAGTTCCGGGCGCCGGTGACCCTTTTGAGTGTGTCGATTCCGAAAAGACAGCCAAGCAGATTTCTCAGAAACGCCTTGAATATCTCAGAATAGAATCGGCCAAAAAAGTCCGCAAGGTTACTTTGGAATCGCTGAATGATATGATAAACGAGGGCGAGGTAAAAGAACTTTGCATTATAGTAAAGGCCGATGTTGACGGCTCCGCTCAGGCGCTCACCGAGTCGCTCGAAAAACTTTCAACAGGCGAGGTACGGGTAAACGTAATACATTCGGGCGCGGGCGGAATCAACGAGTCCGATGTAATGCTTGCCTCGGCATCGAACGCCATCATAATAGGCTACCATGTGCGCCCGACAGGAAGGGTGTCGGATATAGCCGACAAGGAGCATGTCTCTATCAAATTCTATAACATTATTTTCGAGGCGACCGATGCCGTCAAGGCCGCTATGGAGGGAATGCTTTCACCCGAAATCAAGGAAGAGGTTACCGGCTCCGGAGAAATCAGACAAATATTCAAAATTTCCAAAATCGGAACCATTGCCGGAGCTATTCTTGGAAACGGCAGGGTAAAGCGTAAATCCAAAATACGCATAATACGCGACGGCGTTGTTATGTTTGACGGCGATATTAAATCGCTTAAGCGTTTTAAGGATGACGCAAGCGAGGTAACCGCCGGTCAGGAATTCGGATTCGGCCTTCATAACTTTAATGACATCAAAGAGGGGGACAATTTCGAGTCCTATGACATTATTGAAATAGCAAAAACCCTTAGCAGCAATTGATATGGCATACAGAAAAGAAAAGCTTGAAGAACTCATAAAACGAAAGACCGCTGATTTTATTTTAAAAGAAATTAAGGATCCGCGCGTAGGTTTCGTTTCTGTTACAAAGGTTGAACTGAGCAGTGATTTTTCGCTGGCTAAGGTGAGCGTATCTGTTCTCGGAGAACCAAAGGATATTCGCAAGTCATTTGAGGGGCTTAACTCGGCGGCGGGCTATATACAGCACTATCTTGGAAAAGAGATAAGCATAAGGCATGTTCCTAAAATTGAATTTCATTTAGATTCATCCATATCGGAAGGACTGCGGATGGTTGATCTTATCAACAACCTTAATGGCAGCGCGGCTGATGAGGCCGAGTAGGAGTGTACGGCAACGCGGTTCTTTTAATAGACAAGACAGAGGGGATGACCTCCTTTGATACAATCTCTGTGGTAAGAA
Source organism: Spirochaetia bacterium (assembly GCA_031289575.1). Lineage (GTDB taxonomy): Bacteria > Spirochaetota > UBA4802 > UBA4802 > UBA5550 > JAITPE01. Next base: position 5,303 of record JAITPE010000241.1, read on the forward strand.
GGCTCATCAAGCAAAGAAAGGTAGGCCATTCCGGAACCATTGACTCTTTCGCGTCGGGACTTTTGGCGCTTTGTACCGGAGCGAACACAAAGCTTACCAAGTACTTTATGGCGAAGGACAAGCGTTACCGTGCCGATATACAGTTGGGCATTCGCACCGATACCGATGACCCAACCGGCAATGTGCTTGAGAAAAAACCCTTTTCCGGAATCACGGAGGCCGATGTACAAAGGGTTCTCGTGGGCTTTAAGGGTGAACAGATGCAGCTTCCTCCCCTTTATTCGGCGCTTAAAATCAAGGGAGAAAGAGCCTCGGATATCGCAAGGCGCGGAGAGCATGTTTCTCTTGAGCCGAGAAGAGTTTTTATAAGCGCCATTGATATGACCGCGTATGACAGCGCTTTGGGACGCATAAGCATTGAGGTTTTGTGTTCAAAGGGGACATACATTCGTTCCATTGCACGGGATGCCGGCGGGATTCTGGGTACAGGCGCCCATTGCAGCGCGCTCAGGCGGGTCAGCT
>JAITPE010000246.1 GCA_031289575.1 Spirochaetia bacterium
AGGAATCGCGCATATCCCGCACAATAAGGCCCGCACTTTTTGGAAGCTCGCGGATGATGAGTTCGGCCGGTAATTGAGGCGGAACGCTTGAATGCGTAAAAAGGCGCGCGGAAAAACCATTGCTGTTTAAGTAATCAAGAAGCGCGCACATGCGCTGCATATGGCCGGAGCCGAAAAAAGAATCCTGTTCAGCGAGCAGAATTATTTCCACTCTTTAGTTCCGACGATGTCATTGGACGCTGTTCCACGGCGCTGTTTATTTCGGCCCACTCGGGATGCTCCTCAAGGCAGGCGATGATCTCATCTATGCCGGGAGGCTGTGGCATCCTGTCGGGAGGATTTCCGCCGTCAAGCGCGCCGTACAGGGCGCGGGCCAAGCTGAGGTCTTCATCAGTATCAACCGTGAGACGGAGCTGCTTAAACGGATTTTTGTACTCGGCGCTCCTGCGCACGATTGTAAAGCGCCTGGGGTTTTCCTTGATGTACGGCGTCACATGCTCAAACTGGTGCGGCATTGACGCCTCGTTGAGCGTTTTATAAAGGGTCTCCGATTTTATCACCTCGACCGCGGTTCCAAGCGGAAGATTATTGAACGCCCACAGATCGGCATTGCTTTCCAACGCGGAGCGGACCGCCATTCCGGCAAAATGAATATCGGTAAACGGATTGTCGCCTGTGACCCGTACGATATAGTCCGACGGAAAATTCATTGATGCCATGCAGTAGCGCTCCAGAACATTGTGCTCGGAGCCGGCAAACGCTTCGAGTCCCATTTTTTTTGCCAGTTCTATAAGCGGAAGGTTTTCGCTCCCATGCGCGGTGGCAAGGATTGTTTTTCCGATTCCCTTGATCATGGAGGAGCGTTCCAGTACATGAAAAAGCATTGGTTTCCCGGCAAGCTCCGCCAGAGCCTTGCCTGGAAGCCTGGTGGAACCCATTCGGGCCTGAATTATCACATTTACTGTTTGTGTGTTCTGTTTCACTTTTCAAAAATTAAATGTATACCATTCATCACACGAGGCGCAGTCCGGCGATGCGGGATACCTTCCGTTCCAGTTGTCTATGTAGTCCTTGATTCTGTCTGTGTATATCTTTGAGATTCCTTCGGCCGCGTTTCCCGGCGAACGCGCGCCATCGGCGTCCTGCTTGCAAAAAGAGACTGTTCCGTCGGCGAGTATAAACATATCGCGCTGCAGATGCCAGCACGGCGTTCGCTCAAGCGGAGTAAGATCGGAGTACCTGCGGTCTTTCACGCGGCCGAGGTATGTGTTTTGTTTTTGCAAAATGATAGGAATTTTTTTCTCCTCCCAAAAATCATAGCAGCGGTCGAGAAATGGCTCGGTTTCGTTTATCTTCATCACCTGCACAAAGAGCCGTGAAGTATCTCCATTTATAGAAGAGTATAGGGCTGATATATTTTCCGCCGCCGCGTTAAATTTATCGGCTCCGTGGACAGCGGCGTATGATTCCCTGTCATGCCCGTTTATGTTTACAACGGTTATAAGCTTTTCGCCGTTTTTTCCGCGGGCCGCGGCACAGTAGGCTTCGTCAATGTACAGTCCGTTCGTTTCCACAATAAGGCGCTCTACCTGAGGATTGTCAAGGGCGGCGGCTATAAAAGCCCCCGCCTCCTTGTGCATGAGGGGCTCTCCGAAGCCGCCCATGCAGATTGTGTACGGCAGCGCGAAGGCCTTCATGTCCTCCATGATTTTTTCGAAGAGGGCTCTTTCCATGCTGCGAGGCTGCGCGTTTTCTAATTCATTGCGGCAGCAGAAGATACAGGCGAGTTCACAGCCGTCCGTAAGTTCTATCTCAAGGTACGAGGGCCCGGCGTAGAGCGCCTCGGGATGTTCTTTGATCAGCGGGGCGAGAGCGCTGTAAGGCGGTATGCCGCCGAACAGCGCGGCGAGGTTTTCCATTACTTTTTTGTCGCGCGGAGCTGAGTTTCGGAAACTCAGCCGTTTATCCCTGATATCGGGTTCCCTGTAAAAAAGTTCCACATCGAAACGGTTTATGTTCGAACGGACGATTTGTGTCAGCGGAAGGGCAGGGCCGGTTTCGGGTAACGAATCGGCGAGTTCTTTTTTTATTATTTCGCATGTTAAGCCGGCGGGCAGATTTTCGGAGTAAGTAAACTCGGCAAAATATTCGGTATGGGTCTTCAGCATATCGGCAATGAGCGCGGCGTCAAGAAACGGTGAATCACATAAAATTTTTATTATGTTGGCCGCGCCTGTTTTAGCAAAGAGTTCTTTCCAGAAAGCGGCATCATCGGCCCCGCTGCGGACAAAGCACGAGTGGTTTTTGTTAAGCGCTCCGGAATAATCATCCGGCACCGAAAAATAACACCCGCCGATATTCGGGCTTTGCCCAAGCATGCCGGCAAGAACTTCGGGCAAATATGTATTATTGAACGTGAGGTCATCATCACTGAGAGAGGATTCAATGAAAAGGAGAATGCTGTTTTTCATTTTTCAGCGCCTACCCTTTGACATAGTTTTCCATGTATATCTTAATATCGGACTCCTTTTTTTTCTGAGCTATCCATTTTTTAAACTGTTCGGCTATTTTTTCGTAGTAGAGCTTTTGCGAAATCATAGGATAAACTTTTTCAAAGGTGATGGGACGGCGGCCGTAGTACTTCGCGATATGATACCCGAATCCCGATTTAAAGACATTGGTTACGCCCCCCTGATTATAACTGCCGAACACATTGCCGGCAAAATACGGGTCTAAGCCCGCGGGCATTATCCAGCCCAAATCGCCGCCCTGAGCGGCAGAGCCTGGATCCTGAGAATATTGAGCGGCAAGTTTTTCGAACGATTCTCCGGCAAGGATTCGTTTTCTTATTTCGGTAAGTTTAGTGTTGGCCTCGCGCTCCGCGGCAAATGAACCTCCCTTTGGGATTATGAGTATGTGCTTTACCCACATCTCCTGTCCAAGCTTGGCCTTGTTAGCGTTGAACCAGTCCTTAGCCTCCTGGTCCGAGGGGGGCGAAACGCCGAGTGATATTGAAAGAAAATCCTGACGCAGTATTTGCGATTTCAATGATTCAAAAAAATCGGTAAAATTTTGATTCTGTGTTTGTCTGATGTAATCAAAAAAGCCCTGAAGCCGCTCGTCGATCTTAGGTTCTTTTCCGGAGTTCCTTTCGGCCTCGACTTTGGCGAGTATACGCTGTGTGTAATCGGCTTCTATTTTGTCGGGATCCTC
>JAITPE010000114.1 GCA_031289575.1 Spirochaetia bacterium
GGATAAGCGGATACCAATTTTTCCCAGAAATCAACCATCTGAACGCTGTCAAGCTGCCGCTTGTCGCTTTTTGCAAAAACGTACTTCCTAGTTTCCTTGTTATAAAACTCGCTGCTTGCCGGATCAAGCGCTATCATTATATCGCTTCCCGGCTTAAAACCGGCCTTCTCCGCGGCCTCGACAATGAGTTCAAGCGGCTCCTCGTTGGACTTGCAGTTGGGAGCGAATCCTCCCTCGTCGCCTACAGCGGTGTTGTAGCCTTTGGCCTTGAGTACGCTCTTGAGCGAATGAAAGGTTTCCGCTCCCATTCTTAAGGCTTCGCTGAAGCTGCGGGCGCCTACAGGCATTACCATAAATTCCTGGATGTCAACATTTGAGTCGGCGTGGGATCCGCCGTTGACTATGTTCATCATAGGCAGCGGCAGTTCTCTTGCGTTTACGCCCCCAAGGTAACGGTAAAGCGGAAGGCCAAGAGCCTCGGCAGAGGCTTTCGCGCAGGCAAGGGAAACGGCGAGAATAGCGTTTGCTCCCAGCTTTCCCTTGTTAGGCGTGCCGTCAAGTCCGCAGAGTACCTTGTCGAGCTCAATCTGGTCAAGCGCGTCCATGTCCAAGATGGCCTCGGCTATAGGGCCGTTTACATTCTCGACAGCCTTGAGTACTCCCTTGCCCAAATAGCGTTTCTTGTCTCCGTCACGAAGTTCTACGGCCTCGTGTTCGCCGGTAGACGCCCCGGAAGGAACAATTGCCCTGCCGGAAGAACCTGATGATAAGTATACCTCCGCTTCAACAGTCGGGTTTCCTCTGGAATCAAGAACCTCCCGTCCTCTCACATCTGCTATTAGTGTCATAATTTGCTCCCCCTGTTTATTTTTAAAGCGATACGCGTACGGCATCGCCCCAAAGTTTTTCAAGCTGATAGTAATCGCGCGCGTCTTCGGTAAAGATATGCAGCACGATATCGTCATAGTCAAGTATTATCCATGACGAATTTGTGTCGGGCTTGCTTCTTGTTTTCCGCCCGTGGGCGCTCATATATTTTGATATATCCCTCGCAAGAGATTTACAATGAATAGATGAACTGCCTGTGGCTATTATGAAATAGTCAAAGTAACTGTTCACCTCTGCGAGGTTGAGCGCTACGGTGCGCTCCGCTTTTTTCCCGGCCAATATTCCGGCACAGCCCCGGAGCAGTTCATCTTCATAGGTTTCGGGATTAATCGCGTTTTTCTGCATGGTCAAGGTCTCCGCCAATTATAATTAATGTATTATACAGCAGGCTGTTGTCAATAATATAATAAATATCGGATATGCCCGCCAATTCCGATATTTTTTTGACAAAAGCGTGGTCGCCCTTTCGGCTTATTATGATGGATTTGTTCATTTCATCGGCCGATGTTCCAAATTCCACAACATTGTAGCCGTCGCGGTTCAACATGTTGCGCATCTTTCTCGCAAGCCCGGAGACCGGGGTGGCGTTCAAAATCTTTATTTTCCGCGCCGACTCTTCCTCTGTTCCGGCGACAAGCTTTCCAAGAAATTCCTTCTCGTACATTTTGGATGTTATATCGTCGGTTATGTAGTAATCATCCTGCAGGTCTCCGGGAAGAATTGTGTAAATGAGTTCTCCTTCGTTGGAAAGATAATTGGAAAGAGTGAAGAGTTCCTGCGGCAAAAGATTTGTCTTGAGCGAATCGAGAAGTTCCGAGAGAAACGGAGCCGTGAGAAGTTTCTTTTTTTCGCCGCGGTTATAGTACACAGTGAGAAGTATATCCATAATGCGGTCGTATTTCAAATATATTGAGTTTTCCTCCGCGCTGTTGATGTACTTCATAATTTTTTTTCCGTCAAAGTAGTTGAGTCCCGGCTTGGCAAAATCACCGCAGCCGTATTGGTCAAGATAGAATATGTTGATGCCTTCAAGCATATCAGTTATACGCGTCCCGTCGGGCGCGTATAACTGAATGTAGAACGGAACCTGTATCTGCAAGTCCCGGTAAATTGAACGGCGCAGTTTCTCAAAATATATAAAATCAACCTCATCAATGCGCTTGGTCTCGCTGTCGCTTAACTTGATACGGAACGACGGCGGAATAAAGGTTATTCCCATGTTGCTGTTCTCCGGATTAAGGCTCAATATGGCAAAGAGATCGAACTTTCTTTCCTTGTAACCGTTCGAACCGGCAATAAGTATATTTATCATTTTTTTGCCGACGGCAAGTTCCTCAACGGCATTGCGCGTCTTCATTCTGTACAGAAACAGTATGACAACAAAAACGGCGATAAGCGCCGCGGATAGAAGCGCGATAATCAGTTTTTTCTTCACTGAACGTACAACCCCTTATTTTTTATGTACATGGCAACAGCATCGGGAACAAGCCCCTCTACGCTCCGGCCTTCCCTGAGCCGCCGGCGCACAAGGCTTGAGCTTATATTGATAAAGTCATTATTCACCTGAACAAGCCCCGGAATACGGTGAATCAAATCGGTTCTCAATAACTCATCTCCTCCTCTGCGCATTACAACAATGAGCGCCAGATTGAGGATTCCCGCGTAATCGAACCATGAATCAAGTTCATTAAAGGAATCGGCGCCCAGCATAAAATAAAGCGCCGACTCCGGATGTCTCTCCTTCAGGGCCGCAAGCGTATGCACAGTATATGAAGGCCCTTCCCTTTCAAGCTCAATCGGGTCGGCTTCAAAAAAGGGAACGCCCTCAACAGCCAATTGAAGCATGGCCAAACGGTCAACCGGAGAGGCGTTTCCGTCAAGTTTTTTATGAACAGGATTTTTCACAGGCACAAAAAGTACCCTGTCAAGCCTAAGCTCGTTTAGAACATGCGACGCTATCGCCGTATGCCCGGAATGTACAGGATTAAATGTTCCTCCCAATACGCCTATGTTCAAATCAGCGAACCTCGCCCTGTCCGTAGACAATGTACTTGAGGGTTGTCAGTCCCTCGGCTCCCATGGCTCCCCTCGCGTGGAGCCTCTCTGTGGAGATTCCCACCTCGGCGCCGAGACCGAACTCGCCGCCGTCATGGAATCTGGTTGAGGCGTTTACAAAAACCGCGGCCGAGTCCACATCGCGCAGAAACAGCTCCGAATTGCGGTAATCTTCGGTTATAATGGCATCGGAGTGGCCGGAGCCGTGCACGGCTATGTGCGACATGGCCTGATTTATATCATCAACTATTTTTACGGAGAGAATGTTGTCGAGGTACTCGGTGTCCCAGTCGGCGTCACCGGCAGTAAGTATTTTTCCCGGAAAAATACTTACTGTTTCGGCACAGCCCCTGAGTTCCACGCCGTGTTCGAGCAGCGCGTTGAGGAGAGATTCCTTATGCGGATAATTTTTGTGTATGAGCAGAGTTTCGGCTGAGTTGCAGGCGCTGGGGCGCTGAACCTTAGCGTTGACGGCAATCCTGTTGGACATGTCCTCATCGGCGCTTGCGTCAACATAAATATGACACAGTCCCTTATCATGCTTAAGCAGCGGAATGGTTGACTGTTCGGTGACCATCCGTATCAGCCCTTCGCCTCCTCTTGGAATAACGACATCAATATATTTATTTTGCTTTAGAAGTATGGGAACCAATTCGCGGCCGGTACGCTCTACTAAAGTGACAATGTTTTCGGGAAGCCCGTGAGAGGCGAGCGCGCTTTTCACAATTCCATGGAGGGCGATGTTCGAGTTAATCGCCTCCTTGCCGCCCCTTAAAATGCAGGCGTTCCCGGACTTCATGCTGAGGGCAGCTATGTCGATGGTAACATTGGGGCGCGACTCAAAGATAGCGGCCACAACGCCTATAGGAATCCTCATTTGGCCGACCTTTATGCCCGAGGGCCTTACCCGCATATTTTCAACGCGGCCGATGTAATCCTCAAAGGCCGCTATCTCCTCAAGCGACGCGGCCATTCCGTCTATGCGTTTGTCGTCAAGAAAAAGGCGGTCGATCATGGCCGTGCTAAGCCCGTCCGCCGCCGAAATATCCTTCGCGTTTTCGCGCTTTATGATTTCCTTGGAAGCCCTGAGGTC
>JAITPE010000034.1 GCA_031289575.1 Spirochaetia bacterium
TTCAAGTTCTATAGCAGGGGCAACATTGAAATTATATATCCAAGTGCGATATTGAAATTGACCGAAAACTTAACAAACGAGAACAAAAAATAGGAGGTATTCAAATGGATATATTTATAATTATAATAATTATTATAATTATTATAATTTGGATTGAATGGATAGTAGGTAAATTTATTGGTGAAAGCGTTTCACATGGCGCTGGAATGATAATAGGTATAATAGGTATACTATTGGGTTTCCCGGTAGTTGCTGGGATAGCTTGTATCTTATATAGTCAAAAAAACAGGAGCGGCTCAACAATGAATATTAACTTAAATTCGAGTTTACATCCTGATAATATTCAATCTTCTCCTACAACGAACGATACAAAGATATGTCCATATTGTGCAGAAACAATAAAGAAAAAGGCCACTATTTGTCGATTTTGTGGAAAACCGATATGAAAATAAATTTAATGAGCTTTTATTAATTTTTGGGTGTTCGTCATCACAACCTCTTGGCTGTTCATCTTCAACTCAAAAAGAAACACAAGCGGAACAAGAATACAAAACTATCCCGCATCCTGCCGAACCTGAAATGGTTTTTGTGCAGGGAGGACGCGCGGTTCGGCCGCCGCCTTGTTTTTTGCTTGACAAAAGACTTTTTATGATATATTCTAAAAGAAGTATTTGCTGAATTGAATACTATATAGATTATATGAATCCGCATAACATGCCGATCTGCCGATATTTATTGTATGGGAGACCGTGAATGAAAATAAAACTCATTTTTATTTACATAAACATACTGTTCCTGATTATTTCGGTTTTACAGATGCTCAATATTCCTCCATACGCGGAAGACATGAGTACAGTCTACAAGTCCGGATACTTCGGGGAGTTGGAGAGGGAAGCGGGCATTATCGTTGACGCCTTTGTGTCGATTAAGTCAATGTCGGCAAATCCGGCATATGCGTGGATTTTTTTGGAAGACTTGCAAAAAAATGGCATTACCGTAGATGTTTGCGACTCCAAGTCTCAGGTGGTACGGGCTCCGGGTGTTGTATCGGGCGTGCACGAAAAGCCCTATGTCCTCAGCGCATCCGGCCCGGGCGCTGTGTATTCATACGCCTCCGGAGGCAAATATCATACATGGATACCGGCTATAAAAAAGAGTGAATGCTCACCCTGCCATTCCAATGTCAAAGAGGGAAATTTCATCGGCGCGCTGTATTTTGAACGCGATTATGACGCGCATATATATTATTCTTTAGAGAGAATTCTTATTTTCGGAGCCGTATCGCTGCTCTTAAGCCTGACGCTTTTCTTCCTCATCCGCTGGACTCCCGAGAGGGGTATAAAAGAAATGTTTGACAAAGATGAATAGTCTCTGCGCACTGCGACAAAACGCGCAGGCTTAAAATTATTACAGGAATCATTATATGAAAAATAAACCTCTTACCCTTGTTATTGTTGAGTCTCCGTCAAAGGCAAAGACCATAAATAAATATTTAGGTTCAAGCTATACTATATCCTCATCGGTAGGCCATATAATAGATCTTCCTAAATCAAGGCTGGCTATTGATGTTGATAATGATTTCAAACCCGAATATATAACAATCAGGGGCAAGGCCAAGATACTCAATGAACTCAAGAAAAAGGCCTCATTAGTTTCGCAGGTACTCATAGCGACCGACCCCGACCGTGAGGGTGAGGCTATATCATGGCATCTCGCAAACGCGCTCGCTCCCAAGAACAGCAACATAAAACGGATAGTCTTCAATGAAATTACCGAAAAGGCGGTCAAAGACGCGGTCACGCATCCGCGCGCCATTGACATGGACATGGTGAACGCTCAGCAGGCGCGCCGTATTCTTGACCGCATTGTAGGCTACAATATCAGCCCTATTCTGTGGAAAAAAGTAAAGCGCGGGCTTTCGGCGGGACGCGTTCAGTCGGTCGCGCTTAAGGTGATATGCGACAGGGAAAGTGAGATAAGCGGTTTTATTCCAAAGGAATTTTGGAGTATTGATGTCGAGTGCGTTTTTAAAAACAAGTTCTTTACCGCGGCGCTTGTTCAATATCAGGATAAAAAAATAAATATAACAAACAGTGAGCAGTCCGCGGCCATCGCAGCCGAGCTTGAGAAGAATGCCATCATTGTAAAAGAAAAAAAAGTCAAGGAAAGAAAGCGCAATCCGCAGCCTCCGTATATCACGAGCAAGCTGCAGCAGGATGCCGCTACCCGCCTTGGGTTTACATCTCAGAAAACGATGATGGTTGCCCAGCAGCTTTACCAGGGGGTTGACATAACCAAACAGGGCCCTGTGGGACTCATCACCTATATGCGTACCGATTCTACCCGAATATCCGACATCGCCATAAACGCGGTGCGGGGATACATAGGTTCTAATTTCAGCAAGGAATATCTCCCTAAGGTTCCCAACACATATACCAATAAAAAGAACGCGCAGGACGCGCATGAGGCAATAAGGCCGACCGATGTAAACCTGACGCCCGACTCTGTAAAGAGCGATCTCACGAAGGACCAGTACCGGTTGTACGACCTTATCTGGAAGCGCTTTGTGTCATCGCAAATGACTCAGGAACTTTCGGAGGCTACTACCATAACACTCCTCTCCGGAGATTATACTCTGCGCGTAGCGGGCAGTACCGTTCTCTTCAAGGGATTTACTGTTCTTGATAAGGATGATAAAACAGAGAAAACCGATCTGCCCGATTTAAAAGAGGGCGATAAGGTTGGACTTCACAAGATTCTGCAGGAGCAGCACTTTACCACGCCGCCGCCCAGATTCAATGACGCGTCTTTGGTCAAGTTTCTTGAAGAATCCGGAATAGGCCGTCCGTCAACATACGCCCCTACGCTTGATACGCTGCTCAAGCGCTACTATGTCGTGAGGCAGGGGCGCCAGCTTGTGCCGACAGTTTTGGGCAAGCTCGTGAGCGGCATCATGTCCGACAATTTTCCCGAATTCATCTCGGTTGATTTTACCGCGGGCATGGAGGAAAATCTTGACCAGATTGAGGAGGCCAAGAAGGACTGGGTCTCTATGCTCCATGAGTTCTATACGCCCTTTATTCAGGTTGTCCATGATGCCGAAAACAATATATCCAACATGAAGGGAGTCCTTGACGAAGAAACCGACATCGTATGCGAAAAATGCGGAAGCGTAATGCTCAAGAAACTCGGCAGGTTTGGTTTTTTCCTTGCCTGTTCCGGATTTCCGGAATGCCGAAACGCCAAGCCTCTTCCTCTCGGGAAATGCCCCAGCTGCCAAACGGGCGATGTTGTAAAGCGCGCCTCGAAAAAGGGAAGGGGCGCTTTCTACTCGTGTACAAATTATCCCGAGTGTGAATTTCTCACGAGGGAGAATCCTTCATCGCACAGCTGTCCGCAATGCGGAAGTATTCTCTTTGAAAAAAGGCTCAAAGGCAAGGGCGGACAATTGAGCTGCCTTAACCCTAAGTGCAGCTATGTGGTGGCTCTTCCGGATGATGAGGAAAAAGCCGCGCTGTAGGAAACGCAAATGATATACGCCATTGACAGTTTCATGAACTATCTGCAGTACGAAAAAAATCTCTCCGAGAATACAGTCAAGGCGTACAGCATCGATCTCAGGGATTTCAATATATTTCTCTGCGCAAACGGCGAAGTATCCGCGGCCGAATCGCTCTCTCCGGTATCTGTTACAAAGAATGACATTAAGGCTTACATCGGGTATATGTTCGACAAGGGAATGACAAGGGCGACAATGGGGCGCAAAATAGCAGCGATACGCTCATTTTTTGCCCACCTGCACCGTTCGGGAGTCATTGAAAGCAACCCGGCGCTCGGTATCATTTACCCCAAAAAAGGCAAACGGCTGCCGCGCTTTTTGCGCGGCGGCGAGTTTGATGAACTGACGAGTTTTGAGCCGCAGAGCTTTTTGGATTACAGGGACCGCGCGATTCTGGAACTATTCTATTCAACCGGCTGCAGGGTGGGGGAGCTTTCCGGCGCGGATATATCGGACATCGATCTTGATGAGAAAAGGCTCAAGGTGCTCGGCAAGGGACGCAAGGAGCGCTATGTATTTATTACGGCGGGCGCGGCCGGATTCATGAAAGATTACTTTAAAATGAGAAGCGATAAATTTGGCGGCCTAACCGAGCCGTTATTTGTGAATAACAGGGGCGGCCGCATAACAGAGAGGGGCATATTCGATATAGTAACAAAGCGGGCGAGAAACAGTGAACTCAACGGCTCGGTAACACCTCATACTTTGAGGCACAGCTTTGCTACAGATATGCTCAACAACGGAGCCGACCTGAGGGCGGTTCAAGAGATGCTCGGTCACAAGAATCTTTCCGCCACTCAAATATACACACATACTACCAAGGAGCGGCTTAAAGCTGTCTACAACAGAGCGCATCCTCACGCCGACCCCACATTTAACATTGACAAAGAGAGCCTTAAAAAAGATTGTGAAAAAAATTATTGAAGGCATTTTATTAAAGGCATTTCCTGATGGCTAAGACAATTGTTGAAAAAATTTTTGACGCGCACCGCGTTGAGGAACTATCGGGCGGAATCCATGTTCTGCGCCTTGACGCTGTTTTTGCTCACGAGGTAACCACATCGGTTGCCGTAAACGAGCTCGCCGCGCTGGGCAAGGACAAGGTTTTTGACGCCTCTAAAATTAAGGCTGTCATTGATCATGTTACGCCGGCAAAAGACAGCAAAACAGCGCAGCAGGGCAAGATACTCAGGGACTGGGCCAAGAGAAACAGCATAAATGATTTTTTTGACATAGGAAGAAACGGCGTATGCCACGCGCTGTTTCCCGAAAAGGGCTTTGTGCGTCCCGGCTATACAATTATCATGGGCGATTCGCATACCTGCACTCACGGCGCGTTCGGCGCGTTTGCGGCCGGTGTCGGAACAACCGACCTTGAGGTTGGAATCTTAAAGGGCGTCTGCGCCTTCAGGACGCCGGAGACCATAAGGTTCAATATAACAGGCGCTCTGCGGGAAGGCGTTTTCGCAAAGGATGTTATTCTCTCAATCATAGGTAAGATCGGCGTAAACGGGGCCACAAATAAAATCATGGAATTTACAGGCCCGCTCATTGACTCGCTGAGCATGGAGTCGCGCATGACGCTCTGCAATATGGCGATAGAAGCCGGAGGAACCAGCGGAATCTGCTATCCCGACATGACTACTGTTGACTATCTGTGGCCGTTTATAAAAGATACATACAGCTCTAAAGAAGAGGCGCTCGCCGATTACACAAAATGGATATCGGACCATGACGCGCATTACGATGATGTGGTCGATATTGACGTATCATCCCTTGAGCCTGTTACAACATTCGGCTACAAGCCCGATAACATCAAAACCGTGCGCGAGATGGATGGCACTCACATTGACCAAATCTATATAGGCTCATGCACGAACGGACGCATTGAGGATTTGCGCATAGCCGCCGGTATACTCAAGGGCAAAAAAATCGCCGGCAATGTGAGGGGCATCGTATCTCCCGCAACGCCCGATATTTTCAAGCGCGCGTTGTCCGAGGGGCTGATTGATATTTTCATGGATTCCGGATTTGTTGTAACAAATCCGACCTGCGGCGCTTGCCTCGGCATGAGCAACGGAGTCCTTGCCGAGGGCGAGGCGGCCGCTTCCACAACGAACCGCAATTTTAACGGAAGAATGGGCAAGGGCGGCATGGTTCATCTCATGAGCCCGGCAACGGCCGCCGCTACCGCGCTTGCGGGCAGTATCACAAACTCATCTCTTTTTAAAGGATAAAGCATGAAAACTTTCGCCGGCAGTATTCTTTTTTTGGACAGATCAGATATAAATACGGATGAGATTATTCCGGCCAAGTATCTCACAGAGATTACAAAAGATGCTCTCAAGCCGTATCTGCTCGAGGACTTAAGGCTTGGCAGCTTTGACCCGGCGAAAGACATAGAGGGAAAGAGCGTTGTTGTAAGCAGGGCAAATTTCGGGTGCGGTTCCTCAAGAGAACACGCTCCGTGGGCGCTTGAGGTTAATGGAATAAACTTGGTCATTGCGGAAAGCTTTGCCAGAATATTCCGGCAGAATATGTACAATTGCGGCATGATGGCCGTTGAACTGCCTGCGGGCGGGATCGACCTTCTGTTTAAGAAATTTGCCGGAACCGGAGCTAGGCTTGAGACCGATTTGAAAAACAGCAAATTTATTCTTACCTCGGAAACCGAAAAAGAAGAGACAGCCTTCTCGATATCCGGCTTTGACAGGGATCTGATTGAGGCAGGCGGCTGGCTTGGTTTTGCCGAAAGCAGGTACTGATCAATGAGCGGAAAAATAATTATATCGATATTTGACTCAATACCTCTTTGGGTTATGCTCTTTCCTATTTTTATCTGCTCAATAACTGTTCTTGCCGTTTTCATTGAACGCGTTATTTTCTACAAAAACATACGCATGGATTACCGCCTTCTTGTTTCAGGAATATCCGCCAAACTGAGAGAGAGCTCTCCTGAAAGCGCCATGGCGCTATGCGCCCCATACCGCGGCCCGCTCATAGAGATGATAAAAAAAATGCTTCTCTCCTGGAACGATACAGGCGATGCCGAACTGCGCATACGGGATATTGCGGAAACCACTATCCGTTCCATTGAGCGCTTTGCCAATTTGATCGCTACCATAGGCACTGTTTCGCCAATGCTCGGCCTTTTGGGCACGGTTACGGGCATGATGAAATCATTCAGCGGCCTCGCGAATATGGCGCCCTCGTCCCATGATCTCCTTGCGCAGGGCATAACCGAAGCCCTTATAACCACAGCCTTTGGGCTCGTGGTCGCGATTCCATCCATCATATTTTATAATTACCTTGTATCCAAAGCCGAAACATATACGCGCGAGATAGAATATATAGCGAATATTTTCTTTGAATCAAAAGGCAAATGACTTTAAAATTTAAAACAAGGCTTAAATCCAAGGCGCTGATTGATATAACCTCGCTTATCGATCTGGTGTTTTTACTTGTCGCTTTTTTTATGGTTACATCCAGCATGGGGCGCGAATCATCCATAACGGTTCATCTGCCCAAGGCGCTTCAAACCGCTGAACAGCGGAAGGGCAATATTGTTGTATCTGTGAACGAAAAAAATCTTATATTTATAGATGATGTCGAGGTTGCAAAAGACAGCTTCATTGACGCCGTAAAGCAGAAAAAACAGAATGTTGAATTGGAAGATGTTGTGATCCGGGGCGACCGCAAGGCCGATTATGAGACTGTTGTTTTTGTGATGGACGCGCTGAATCAGGCCGGAATAGTGAGGTTCTCAATCGCTACAGAGGAATAAAGCATAAAAAAGATGAGAAAGCGTATGACAAAATCAACCGTAGAAGAGATTAGAGAGCGATTTGATAACGATGTCGAGCGCTTTTCGAACCTTGAAACCGGCCAGGTATCGGCAATTGACGCGAAACTCGCTTTAGAACTCATAACCAAAACCGCTGATCTGATAGCGCCAAACGCAGCCGATCTTTTGGATATCGGCTGCGGCGCCGGCAATTATACTTTGGCTATGTTATACATAAATAGAGCGTTAAACTGTACGCTGATCGACTTGAGCAAACCGATGCTGGATAGAGCATACGAAAGAATCTCTGAAATAACAAATAAAATAACCATAATTCAAGGCGATATTAGAAGCGCGGCGTTAGAAGAAAACCATTTTGATATTATCCTATCCGGCGCGGTATTGCACCACCTTAGAGGCGATCGCGAGTGGGAA
>JAITPE010000042.1 GCA_031289575.1 Spirochaetia bacterium
TTCCCCTTTCCAAACAATACCCTTGCCGTCTTCAAGCCTTAAAAATGAAAATGGGCTTCCCTTAGAATCTTGTCCTTTTCTACGTTGGCGCAGTCGCTCCTTATGAACGAAAGGTCTTCTATGATCATCCAGATCTATAGAAATTTCATAGGTTATCGGGCGGTCGTTACGGCTCTCTTTATAATATATTTCAAATTCAATCGGATCCAATGCTCCTTGAGAACGCAGTTTTGCGTATCCGCCGCGACCGCGCAAGTCACAGGCTTCTTCCACTCCGACTCTAAGACAGTCTGCGAGAAAGCCGAAGGCGTCAAAAAGCGTACTTTTACCGGCGCCGTTTTTTCCTATTACTACGGCCATGGGGGTTAATGGGGCAACATCCCTCATGTTCCATAATTGTCCAAGAGTCACGTCTTTCAGAGTTCCATAGTTTTTTACTCTAATGCCTTCTATTCTTGCCATAACCGTTTTCTCCTGTTAGTTGCCCAAGTCATATATTACTTCCCTTTTCCAACCAATCAGCTACATTAAGTTTGCGAATTCCATTATAAACAGGATTAACATCCCAGTCAGTGGAAAGCAAGTATTTCGGATTCGAATCCTTGATCGCCCGGAACGGGGCAAGTTCGCGTTCCAGAGTTGCCGGATCGGTAACCGACCAAGCTACCTGATAATAAGAAACATAGCCTTCCTTATCAACAACCACAAAATCGACTTCCTTATCGCGCATTTTACCGACATATACTTCGCGGTTTCGGCGTCTAAGTTCAAGATACACAACATTCTCAAGCAAATGCCCGCGATCTTCATCGTGTTTTTTGCCAAGTCTGGCTTTGCGGAAGCCGGTATCCGCAACATAATACTTGTCTAAGGTTCGCAGAAGATTTTTCCCTTTAATGTCATAGCGCGGAACTTTATAGAACAGAAACGCCGAAGCAAGATAATCCAGATATTGTGAGACAGTCTTGTTGTCGATAATAATGCCATCACTTTTAAATGCTTTGGAAATTGAACCGGGCGAAACAAATGACCCGGTGGAATCCAAAAGAAAATCCACAATTTTGTGGAAAGTTGGTTTATTGTAAATCTCACGCCGCGTAAAAATGTCCTTCTCGATAATGGTATTCAAAATACCTTTAAGAAAGGCGTCAGCCTGTTCAGGATTATGCTGGAATAAATGTACTGCCTGCGGAATGCTGCCGGTATAAATAAAATTCCCTAAAAAGTCAAATTTTGATGACTTTTGGGAATTTGGCTGGCTATCTTCCAAATTCCTAAAACTTTCATTTTTTGATAAGTTTTGGGAATTTGGCGGGTTATCTTCTAAATTCCTAAAACTTTCATTTTTTGATGACTTTTGGGAATTTGACAGGTTATCTTTTAAATTCCTAAAACTTTCATTTTTTGATGACTTTTGGTAATTTTGCGAAATTTCCCAATATTCCTCAAACGAGAAAGGTAATATGCTGATTTCAATATAGCGGCCTGTCAGCAGGGTTGCCAGTTCACCGGAAAGAAGGTATGCGTTTGAACCGGTAATGTAAAGATCAACATTTTTTTTAATAAAAAGGCCGTCTACAAGGCGCTCGAAGGTTTTGACGTTTTGCACCTCATCAAGAAAGATATAATTCATTTTTCCGGCAATTAATTTGACCTTGATATAGTCGTAAATCTGCTTGTAATCACCAAGGGTGAAAACATCCGGATCTTCAAAGTTGTAAAACTGAATCTGCTTTTCCGTTACATTCCGGCGTAATTCTCCGGCAAACATTTCCAGCAGGGTGGATTTACCGCAGCGTCGTACTCCGGTAATAACTTTGATTACATGTTCGTCCCGAAGTTCGCGCAGCTGCCGCATATATGGTTTACGTTCGATCAGTGTTTCCATTATCAGGCCTTACATGTACGTGGGCTCCTTATAAGAATACATATCGTGCACATGCCCTTCAAGCTGTGCGGAACCCGAGCGTATCTCAAAACGAAGCTCGCCGGAATATATTCTCTCCTGAAGTACTTTCACATCCCGCGCGCCCATATCCTGAAAAGAATGCTTTAGCCCCTGTATGAGATATGGTATATAATCAAATAGCGAACCCTTATCCACAACCGCTCCCGAAACCCCCTGAGCAACTATGATCCTCGCGTCTTCCGCAAAGTAGCGCTTTGAACCGCCGGCTTCCATGGCCTCGGCCGAGGCCATGCCCCTGTACTTTTTCAGGCGCACTCCGTTGTCGTAAAAATATTCTCCGGGCGCCTCGTGGGTTCCGGCAAACATTGAACCCATCATGACTGTTGATGCGCCAAGCGCAAGCGCCTTGGCTATATGACCTATTGTGGCAATTCCTCCGTCGGCCACAACAGGTATACCGTACTCGCTCGCCAAGCGCGCGGTACGGTATACAGCGGTAGCCTGCGCGCGGCCGACCGAAATTGTAGTCTGCGTTGTGCAAATGGAACCGGGCCCCATGCCTATTCTGAGCCCGTCAACGCCTGCCTTTATAAGTGTCTCGCACTGCTCGGCGGTCACAACATTTCCGCCTATAACATCGAGCTGCGGATATTTATTCTTGATGTACTTGATCATCTCAAGCTGATAGATTGAGTTCCCCTGAGCCGAGTCTACAATCACCACATCAACATTGGCCTCTACGAGATGTTCAAGCCGCTCCTTTGCCTCGTCTTGTGTGGATATGGCCGCGCCCACCATGAGCTGTTTGCGGGCATCCTTTGAAGATAGCGGATAGTCCCTGTTTGTCAAAAGGTCGTTTCTGCTCATGAGGGCAACGAGCGAGCCGTCCTTGTCTACAATGGGCAGCTTGCCCTTTTTGGACTCCCTCAGTATGCGGTTGGCCTCGGAGAGGGTTACGCCCTGAGGCGCGGTTACAAGATTGGTTGTCATGAAATCAGCGAGTTTTCTTCCGCGGTTGCCCTCAAAATCTATGTCGCGATTTGTAACGATTCCGACAAGTTTTGATCCTAATTTACCGTCTTCGGTTATTGGGATGCCGGAAAATCCGTACTGAGTTTTTATGGTATCAATATCATCGATGATGTTTTCAGGAGAAAGAACCTTGGGGTTCATTATGAAACCGTTTTCGTAGCGCTTGACCTTCCTTACCTCAGCTGCCTGTTTTTCCGGCGTGTTATTGTAATGGATTATGCCAATGCCTCCCAGGAGAGCTAATCCGATTGCCATATCGGCCTCGGTGACGGTATCCATAGGGCTTGACACCATAGGTACTTTTATAGTAATATTCCTTGTGAGCCTTGATTCAAGGCTCACATCATCGGGCACAAAATCTATAAATCCGGGCAGTATTATGAAATCATTATAGGCCCAGCCTGTAGTCTGGGTAAAAAGTTCTTCGGCCGAAAATCCGTCTCTTCCTGTCAATGTATTATACCTCTCTCGATTTTAAAATTGCCAAAAACCAAGCCAAGCCTTTTTTGGCAATTACTTTATTATGTCATCTCCGAAGGCATTGAGACATCGCTTGAGCGCCTTTTCAAAC
>JAITPE010000130.1 GCA_031289575.1 Spirochaetia bacterium
GAAGGGCAACGTCATGTTCGCGCCGGTGGACCTCAAGATCTTGCGCAAAAAAGAGGCCGAGCTTCCGGCTGTTGAAAAAAAACTTGCCGGTGACCGCGCCGAGTTGGAACGGCTAAAAATGCTGAGTCCAAAAGAGGAGAAGCTGCGCGAATGCGCTAAGGCCGCAAAGGATCTCGGCGCGGAACTCAAGCAGAGAGAAAAGGAGCTTGCCCAAGCCGAAATTGATCTGCGGCGCTGCGAGGGCCGCATAAAGGCGCTTCAAAAAAGTACGGCCGATGCCGATAAGCCGCGCGATGAACTGGCGCGCTTGTCAAGCCGGTTTGCCGAAACCGATAAACTGTATTCCATACTCAAGCGCAAGAAGGATGCCGAAGAAAAATTGGACGCGCTGCGCAGGGAAGAAAAAGAAATAAGAACAAGGCTCGACTCCGAAAACAGGCGCGAGGCGCGTCTCAAGGCGGAAAAGGAGGCAGCCCTATCGGCTAATTTGGCAATGACGCTCAAAGCAGGGCTGCCTTGCCCTGTCTGCGGTTCAACGCACCATCCGGAACCGGCTGCTGCAAGCGCCTTTACGCAGGACGATGAGCTTAACTCAGCCGCGGAGAGCGCGGCTGAGTTAAGGGACGGCTTGGCCGCAAACAGCGAGGCGCAAAAACAGCGCGCCGAGTCCGTTAATTCATGCTTGGCCGAAATGCAGGAACACAATCCGCTACAGTCAGGCGCCTTGGTCTCGATTGAGGAAACAGAAAAGATCATGCGCGAAATCTTAGACGGGAAATCAAGGCTTGAAAAAATTATAAGCGAGAACAAAAATAGTCTTGAAACATTAAAATCGCTTGAGTCGGAACAGAACGGACTTGCTCAAAAAGCAACAGCAGCCAAGGCCGCGAACGATGAGATTGTGCTGAAAAAAACGGCCGCCGACAGCGAAACCGAAATGCTCGAAAAAGACCTTGCCGTGCTTTCTCCGAAAGCACGGCAAAATATTGCTTCCGCGGCCGCGGAAATAGAGAAGAGTATCGGCGGGCAGGTATCCTTCATGAAAGAGATTGACGCTTCAATCCGCAAGGCGCTGGAGCTTTCGGCCGGATTTAGTCAGGCCGCGGATTCAATCAGGGAGCGCCTTGCGCGGCTCAAGGAAAAATCGGCCGAGGCTGTGCCGAAGGTGAATCAAGCCGCGGCCGGCGCCGGCTTTGATTCGATTGCTCACTGCGAAAAGGCCGTGCGGAGCAATGAAGAAATGGACTCCATGAACCGGCGCGTTTTGGACTACCGTGACGCGCGGAAAGAAGTTGAGGTACGGCTCGAAGCTCTTGCGGGGCAGACATCGGGCATGGAGAAGCCGGATCTTGATAGAATGAATTTAGCGAAGACAGCCATTGAAAATGAAATCGGCAGGGCCGAGTCGGAGAAAGGCATGCTTGCCGAAGCAATATCATCGGCCAAAAAAAAATTGGAAGATATAGAGCGGCTCAAAATTTCCATAACAGAACTCATTGAAGAAACAAGAGCCGTATCGGAACTTGCGGACGGTCTCATAGGCAGGAATCCTAAAAACATAAATTTCCAGAGTTTCATTCTCGCGGCGTACCTTCGGGAGGCGGCCGAATACGCGTCAAAGAGGCTGCTGCGCATGACCGACGGGCGCTACCGTTTTATTGTTACCGAAGAAATAATTCACGGCAATAAACAGGCCGGCCTTGACCTTGATGTTTTTGACAGCTTTACCGGACAGCAAAGAAGCGTGCGCACGCTTTCGGGCGGAGAAAAATTTATGGCCGCGATCTCACTCTCGCTCGCGCTCGCCGATGTTATACAGTCGCGTTCCGCGTCAATCGAATTGGATGCCGTATTTATAGATGAGGGTTTCGGCTCGCTTGATGATGAGTCGCTTGATAAGGCATTATCAATACTCGATGAAATAAGGGGAGGCCGCATGGTGGGAATTATATCTCATGTGCAGGAACTCAAAAACAGAATTCCATCGCAAATCAATATTGTCAAGGGAGCGGCCGGCTCGGCCGTATCGGCAAAACGCTGAGAAAAAAGGCAACGGCGAAAAACAATTGACATAAACAGCCGGAAAGAATTTCAAAACATAAATACTATAATCGGAGGACTACGTGGTCGGCATAATTCTCGGCAGCGATTCGGACCTGCCTAAGGTACAGAACTGTTTCTCGATACTGGAAGATTTCGGTATAAACTTTGAACTGATTATTTCATCGGCGCACAGAACGCCCGGGCAAACAAGAGAGTGGGCGGCCTCCGCAAGAAAGCGCGGCATAAAGGCAATCATTGCCGCGGCCGGGGGCGCGGCACATTTGCCTGGCGTTGTCGCGTCGCATACTACTCTGCCTGTAATAGGCGTGCCTGTGGAAACACAGATAGGGGGCGGCGTTGACTCAATATTATCCATCATTCAAATGCCCGCCGGTATTCCCGTTGCCGCTGTGAGCGCCGGCAAAGCCGGCGGTGCCAACGCCGCCCTTTTCGCAGTCGAGATACTTGCTGTTTACGACGAGTCCTTGGCCGTGAAATTATCAGACTACAGAAAAAAAGAAGAACAAAAGATTGCGGCCAAAAACGAATCCATTGCCTCTGTCGGCTACAAGAAGTACATTGAACAGCTTGAGGAAAGCAAATGACAAAAGTTCACGGCAGGCATATCATAATATTGGATTTCGGCTCGCAGTATACGCAGCTCATAGCGCGGCGTATCCGCGAGCAGAAGGTTTACGCCGAGATCGTTCCTTATTTTCACCCCTTTGATGAAATCAAACAGGCAAACCCCGGAGGCATTATTCTGTCGGGAGGGCCTTCGTCCTTATACGAAAAAAACGCTCCCATGATAGGCCGGGAGATTTTTAATTTGGGCGTTCCTGTGCTTGGCATATGCTACGGCCTATATGTCGCGGTGAATGCCTTCAACGGAAAAATCAAAGGAGCAGATTCCCGGGAGTACGGGCCCGCTGAAATAAATATTCTTAAACGAGGGTTTTCGCAGTCTCCGCTGTTCAAGGGACTCAAAAAAAAAGAAAGGGTATGGATGAGCCATGGCGACAAGGTGATATCGCTTCCCGATGGATTTTCTGTGACCGCGTCTTCTGAAAACGCGGAGATTGCCGCGGTGTCAAATGATGACATGAGAATCTACGGTGTCCAGTTTCACCCTGAGGTGCACCATACGGTGAACGGAATCCGCGTGCTGAGAAATTTTATTTTTGATATTTGCCGTCTCACGCCGAATTGGAGCATGGAAAACTTTATTGACTCGTCGGTCGAGTCAATAAGAAAAACCGTGGGAGACGGAACCGTGCTCCTTGGACTTTCGGGCGGTGTTGATTCAACTGTAACGGCCGCGCTTTTGCAGCAGGCCATCGGCAGCCGGCTTTATTGTGTATTTGTAAATAACGGGGTTTTGCGCAAAGATGAGGCAAAGCAGGTAATCGAGCGTTTTAAAAAACACATGAAACTTAATTTGATATACTCGGATTCATCAAAGCGGTTTTTATCTAAACTCAAAGGGGTTGAGGATCCAGAACTCAAACGGCGCGTCATAGGCTCGGAGTTTGTCAAAGTCTTTATGGCCGAGGCAAAAAAAATCGGCAGGTTCGACTTTCTTGCGCAGGGTACTCTTTATCCGGATGTTATAGAATCGGTCTCAACCAAGGGGCCGTCCGAAACAATCAAGAGCCACCACAACCGCGTTCCCGAAATTCTCAAGCTGATAAAATCGGGCAGGGTGATTGAGCCGCTTAAGGAGCTGTTCAAGGATGAGGTGCGCGAGCTTGGGAAAAGTCTTGGCCTTCCCGATGAGTTGATATACCGGCATCCGTTTCCGGGGCCCGGGCTTGCGATACGCATACTGGGGGAGGTTACTCCGCAGCGCGTAAAAATTCTTCAACAGGCCGATGATATTGTGGTGAGCGAGGTACGGCAGGCAGGTCTTTACCGCAGCTTGTGGCAAATATTTGCGGTCTTTTTGCCGGTGCGCTCGGTAGGCGTAATGGGCGACAAGAGGACTTACGAAAATGTTATTGCCATACGAGGCGTGACATCGGTTGACGCCATGACCGCGGACTGGGCGTATCTTCCGGAAGAACTGCTGCGCAGAATATCAAACCGAATCATCAATGAGGTGAAGGGCATCAACCGCGTTGTATACGATATATCATCCAAACCGCCGTCAACGATTGAATGGGAATGAATTTTTTTTAATTATAAGTAACCATAATCGCTAAAACAGGCCATATTATAGACACAATAAAAAAAGGAAATATTATGCCACCAAAACCAGCATACGATCCGGAAAGAAATCTGGAAGAGCTTTTAAAAATGGATTCTCAGGATGTTAAGCAAAAAGCCGAATCGGTAGGAGACAAAGTCGGAGAGCCAATCCGTGCGGAAGCCTTTAACTTTAGCATAAAGCCGGAAGAGCTTGAAGAATACCTCAACAGATATGTCGTGGCTCAGGAAGAGGCTGTTGAGGTAATAGCGACTAAAGTCTGCACTCACTTCAACCGAATGAAATTGGAAAAAACACTTTCAAAAGAAGAAATCATCATAGGCAATATCAAGAGCAATGTTCTTTTGATAGGGCCAACCGGTGTCGGAAAAACCTATATCATCAAACTGATAGCCAATAAGATTGGAGTTCCGTTTGTAAAGGCCGACGCGACCAAGTTCAGCGAGACTGGTTATGTCGGCGGCGATGTTGAAGATCTTGTGAGAGAATTGGTTTACGAGGCGGACGGCGATATATCCAAGGCCGAATACGGAATAATATATATCGACGAGATAGATAAAATAGCGGCTTCCCATGGACTGCACGGCCCCGACGTTTCACGCTCGGGCGTGCAGCGCAATTTGCTGAAGCTTATGGAAGAGGCCGATGTTGATTTAAAAACACCGCATGATTTGGCATCGCAGGTCGAGGCTGCCATGGAGGCGCAAAAAACAGGAAAGGTAACCCGCAAGGTAATCAATACGCGCAATATTCTCTTCATAGTATCCGGAGCCTTTCAGGGCTTAGATGATATTATAAACAGGCGCATGAACAAACAGTCCATAGGCTTTGAAAAAACAAGAATATCCGAAAAAGACAAGCATGATGTACTCAAGCAGGTAAGGACCGAGGATCTTTTGCAGTTTGGTTTTGAGTCCGAATTTATAGGCCGGCTTCCAGTTTACATCGTACTGAATCATTTGGACGAAGACGGACTCTACCGTATACTCAAAAACGATAACAGCAATGTAATCATGGGAAAAAAACTTGATTTCAAGGCATATGACATAGACATAAAATTTGCGGATGAAGCTCTCAAAATTATGGCAGGCCGCGCGTATATGGAACACACGGGCGCAAGGGGACTTCTAACTGTTTTTGAAAGACTTCTCATTT
>JAITPE010000302.1 GCA_031289575.1 Spirochaetia bacterium
AATGTTCAGGTTTATGGTACTAATCCTGAACTTACGTTACTTTTACGGATAAATCCCTTTAGTTTCCCCAATGGTAACGGTGATCCGCGAAAGAATATCCATATCCTTGAACATCTTGATCGCCTTGTGGAAATCTTCAACGTCTGCTGGCCCATGTATGCCGCTATGCCTGCCGTCTTAAAAGACGCTATTGAAACTACTTATGAAGAGGCGGGTTGGGATTTACAGCTATCTGTAAACCGCTTTGCTAAACCTCTGTATCCGTCATTTGCCGATGTGGTAATTAATATAAAGCGAATAATCGATAGTTCCGAATATTCCGATGAAAACAAAGGCAACTACAAAGGTTCCCTTATTACCCGGCTTAAATCACTGACAAACGGTATCAACGGCATGATATTTGTAAATAACGATTTATCAAACGAAGACCTTTTTGACAAGAATGTGATTGTCGATTTAAGCCGTGTCGGTTCAGCAGAAACGAAAGCACTTATCATGGGCTTGCTCGTGATGAAACTACAAGAACACCGTATGACAAGCGGAAAAATCAACAGTGATTTACAACACGTTACTGTCCTGGAAGAAGCCCACAATCTCTTAAAGCGGACCTCTACTGAACAATCAAGCGAATCATCTAACCTGCTTGGAAAATCGGTAGAAATGCTGGGAAACGCAATAGCGGAAATGCGGACTTACGGGGAAGGTTTTATTATCGCCGATCAAGCCCCCTGTCTGCTTGATATGTCGGTAATTCGCAATACCAACACAAAAATCATTCTACGATTGCCTGATGAATCAGACCGTGAACTTGTTGGCAAAGCAGCAAACTTAAATGATGACCAAATTATTGAACTGGCAAAATTGCAATGCGGTGTAGCGGCGGTGTATCAGAACGACTGGATACAACCGGTATTGTGCAAGGTTCAAGAGTATGAAACCAACAAAGATTTTCGTTACCAAAAACCTGATATAAGGGCAATTGAAAAATCCAAAGCCATCCACGAATTAAGAATAGTTGCAATGGGCAATGCGGAAGTAAAGGGACTCAAGGAAAAAATTGAGACCATAGACTTTTCTGACTTTAAGACAATTGAACCAAAGATTATTGCCGGGTTATTCCGTGATAATGAAAGGATTTTCACAGAAGCAAGAAAGCAAGCCGTAGAACAGAAAACAAAACTAGGCGGTTTGACTAACTATCTGCTGGAGCATCTTGACCCTTCAATATTAGAGTTCCCAAAAAATTATCAATACCACATTTTGCAATGTATCATTGATGAAAACTGCAAGAAATTACCTGCCCTTAGCGATGTCCCGAAACAATGGTTAAGATTTATAAACGAGCAGGAGATACATAATGCTAGAAAGCTTAGTTAAAGCGGTTCCTGAAACAAAAGAGTTTTCATCGCAAAATATCGAAGGAAAGGATTTTGCCGATCTTATAAAAAATGATACTGGTGATGGCAAGGACTTTGCCGATTCTTTAAATGGAGACGAAGGGAGGGATTTTGCCGATTTGCTCAAAGACGGTACAGGTGCGGAAAAAGAGACCGAACAGCCGGAAAAGAAAGGTGGCAGCTATGGCGAACTAAAAGAAGCTGGCTATGGATGGCCTGATTATGAGATTCATCATATACCGGCTGATAGTTCAAGTGAGTTGCCACGCACGGATGGACCTGCTATAGTAATGGAATATGAGGATCACAGAGAGACCGCCAGTTGTGGTAATTCGCGGGAAGCGCAAGAATATAGGGCTAAACAGAAAGAATTGATTGAACAGGGAAAGTTCCGTGAAGCGTTCCAGATGGATGTCGATGACATACATGAAAAATTTGGCGATAAATATGATGACGCTATCGCCGAAGCATCAAAATATATTGATAAACTTGAGGAGGAATGTCGTGTCTAAATTTGAAATCACTCCCTATGTAGGGGCCGGTAGCATTAAATTTGACAATTCAAGAGAATCTGTTCGTGAAATTTTAGGCGGATTTACTGAATTTAAGAAGTCAAAGCTTAGTAAAAACACGACCGATAATTTTAAATTTTGTCATGTGTTTTATAACAAAGACAATAAAGTCGAAGCTATAGAGTTTTTTGCAGAGACGGAATTATTACTCGCAGGCAAGAATCTATTCTCTATGAGTTTCAATGAATTGTTGCAATTTATTACAACAAATTCTTTTTCATATAAAGAGGATGATACCGGTGCAATATCCAATGAGCTTGGAATTGCCATTTACGCGCCAGGTAAATCAATAATAGAAACAATTCTGGTTTATAAAAAAGGGTATTATGATTAAGTATAATACCATGAACATGAAAAGAACCGTGAATAGTATTTTTACACAATTACTTTCAAAGCTCAAATCATACTCGCCCCCAAAAATCACTCCCGTGTAAGCGGCGCAGCTCCGATTTCAAACAACAGTGCGTTCACTTCCTCCACATCGTAGAAACCTTTCTCAAGACAGTACATAACGCAAACATCCCGACTGGATGAATGACTGAGCGCGTAACCAGCCGCTTGAAGCAGCTCGTCGAACTCCTG
>JAITPE010000063.1 GCA_031289575.1 Spirochaetia bacterium
CCGCCTATGCGAATAGGATTACACCCCCAATCCTTTACAAATGCCTCCGAGCCCATTTTTTGAACCTATTTTTTTCTCTTCCCTGTTTTCTGAGTCGTCCCCCAGAAATAATTTGCTACCAAGTAAAAGAAAAAATAGTGGAAGTTAAATATGCTTGTATTATGTCAGGCTATACCCGAAAATGACACGCATTTGAGAGCGTAAACCGTTTTTCCGAGGAACTTCTATTTGACCGGGCCGAACAGGAGTTGTGGGACAAGTTTAACGCGATAAAACAGCAGACATTCATTGCTAAATTGCCTCAATTGGTAAAATATCTTTCCGCGAAGAGAGCCGCCCTGCGGGAAGAACCGGAAATAAAAAAAGAACCCAGCCCCTACAAATGGGCCGAAATATCTTTGGACGAAGAACGGCTTGTTGAGCCTGCCTTGGTATGAGAACACAGAGCGAACTGTACCTATATCATTCACCTTTTTAAATTTTCCCTACGGAGTTGCGCTTCTGTTCAAGCATAAGTTCCTCGGCGAGATAACCGTCACTGCGGCAGTGCATATCCGATATGCCGTTGCAGACTTCCGTATAGAGCAATGAACGGTAAAACACGTCAAACGCCTTGCGGATAGGAACATTCGCCATTTTAGCGTATTCGTTGATAACGCCGTCGTGTACATGTGCAACTAATAATTTGTGTGCAATCACATTATCACCTCCGCGCCGATAAAACGCAAACACTTGTCAATCAATTTTTGATTTTTGAAGCAATACTGAAAATTTGGCTTGTTATAACGCAAACGCTTAATTGCCTCGTCCGCGTCTATTAAGTTGTCGAAATAAAGCCGCAAGGTATCGAACACCTTATCATTGGCAACGCCGCCGATAACCAAATCCCATTTAGTTTTAACGGGTTTATTCAGCCTGTTGGCGGTTACAAAATTCAACCATTCGAGACTATGTGTATCGAACTCAAGTATTTTTGCATTTTTAGGTAATTTATCACTAACTTTCGTTAAAAAGTCATATGCCGACACAACGGCACTGCCACGCTCGGCGATAAAATGCCGCGACCAACTTACCGCCTGCTCTTTCAGCGGTGTGAGGTAGAATCCCTTGCCAAAGTCCGTCCGCAAACGCGCCAGCGACAAATCCGGCTTTTCGATGGCAACATACGAGCCGTGATAGAGTATCATTCTATCAGCCCTCTCTGCCGCATTAGGTCTTTCAAATCATCGACAATCCAGTCGCGCCCTTGCGTGTGGAGTACGTCATAGCACGGCACAATGTAATCATCGAGAATATCGCTATCGTCAACGAGCATTTTGTAAACAACAGCGCCAGTAAGCCCCAAATCAATCGCAAGCTGCTCAATGCAGAACACCGCGAAAAATGATTGCTCGGGTGTCATATCGGTAAATTTACTCACCGCCTGCACCTCGCAACTCCATAGGGCGAATCATGTTCTCGATGAGGATTCATTTCATTTGCCGCACACATCCTATACTTATAGCATAAGTACATTTATTTTGTAAAGTATTTTATCAAACTTGAACCGATCTACCCCTGAAGCGATAACAACGTTTTCGCTTGCAAAAACAATTGACAAAACCGCATTATTTACTAATCAAAGTTTAATCAAGCTGTCAAATAAATATTCGAGCAAAGGTTATGATCAAAAATATCTCTCTTCTTTTCTTTATACTTTTTTTTCTGCTGAACCTCTCTTGCAGCATTGCCCCTATTGAAGCAAGCGGCGCCGATGGCAAAACCGGCAGCCTCAAGCTTCCGCCGGGCTTCACGCCGCCCGCGGCGAAGAAGCTCACGCACAGCGGCGGCGGCATTGTTGTAGACATGTACGCAAGGGATTTTTCCCAAGGCAATCTTGTTTACTGCGAGGTTTACGCGGCCGAATCCAAGGAGCTTGAGCTCAAGAGCGCCGTTTACGGCAAAATGAGCCTTGCCCTTACAAAAAAAACATGGGGTTACCGCACTTTTCTGCCCATAGGCCCGGAGGCCGAGCCGGGCAAAAAAACTATAGTCTTTTCCTATATAATAGACGGCAAAACGCTTACCGAAACAGTTGTTTTTACAGCGGCAAAAACCGATTTTCCTGTGAGCCGCACTCCGCTTGATTTGGGCAAGTACTCAAATCAGGGCAGCGAGGCCAAGCCCGAAATCGTCGCGTTTATAAAAGAGTCAAAAAAAAAGAAGGACGAGGCTTTCGCGTCGCGCGAGAATGACCTTATAGGCAGCTCGTTTTCGCATCCGCGCGATCTTCATTATATAACATCGCAGTTTTGGTCAAAGCGGATCTATCAGCGCTATAAGATTGAAAATAAAAAACGTATACGCCTCAAGGATACCGAAAAAATACACAGGGGTACCGATCTTCGTGGCGAGACCGGAACGCCGGCTTTTGCCATGGCCGATGGCAAGGTAGTCCTCGCCGACCTTCTGTATTACGAGGGCAATATGGTGGTCATAGATCACGGAAATAAACTTTTTTCTTATTATATGCACATGAGCGCTTTAAAGGTAAAGAAAGGCGACATGGTAAAGGCCGGAGACCAAATCGGCGCGGTAGGTTCTACCGGATTGTCAACCGCCGCCCACCTGCACGTTTCAATGATTCTAAACTGGATAGAGCTTGATCCGCTGAGCCTTCTTTCGCTGCCTGTGAGAAATTAGATTCCATTAAAAAAGGCCGGTTGGGAGGACCGGCCTTTTTTATTGTATGCCTTCTGAGCGATGCTGCGATGCTGGCTCAAGCTATCTAAGTAATTGTAACACTGTCTGCGACTTGGCATTGGACTGTGCCAACATCGCCGTTGCCGCCTGTGTGAGAACCTGGAAGCGTACGAACGAGGACATCTGTTCCGCCATATCTGTGTCGCGTATGCGGCTTTCCGCTGCCTGAGTATTTTCGTAAGCGTTCATGAGACCCTTGGCCGCGTGTTCGAGACGGTTGTAATAAGCTCCGAGGTCCGCTCTCTGCTTCGCTATTATGCGGAGCGCTTCATCGGTCTTGCCTATAGTTGAGTTGGCCTTGCCCGGAGTTGATATAGAGACAAATGTCAGGACAGTCGGATTGCGTAATCCGAGAGCCGATGTCGTCATCGTCTGAACAAAAACGCGTTCGCGCTGATGCATGTTCGGGCCTATATGGAACCACATTGACGAAGTCGGGTTGAGCCTTGCGAATGAACCGGTCAAGATTTTCATCTTGTTAAATTCGGCCTGTGAACTTATACGGTCTACTTCATCTATAAGCGCTGATACTTCAACCTGAATGAGCTGGCGGTCTTCCGCTGAATAGATGCCGTTTGCTGCCTGAACAGCGAGAACTCTTATGCGCTGAATAATAGCGTGAGTTTCATCGAGATACCCTTCGGTTGTCTGTATAAAAGACATACCGTCTTCGGCATTTCTCTCAGCCTGACGCAAGCCCTGGATCTGGGAACGCATTTTTTCCGAAACAGCCAGACCGGAAGCGTCATCCCCCGCCTTGTTGATTCTCATGCCGGAAGATAGTTTTTCGATATCCTTAGTTAGATCCCAATCGTGAAATTTCAGGGTTCTGTGAGAAAAGATTGCGGCGATGTTGTGGTTTATTATCATGATTTTCCTCCTTGAAACTAATGCCATCATCCTTGATAGCATACTAATTTTCTAATTGCTCAATGAAAAGTTCGTCAATATATTCGATTCTGCTGAGGGGGTACACGGCCTATTATTGCCAATTATACTAAAATATAGCTAAAAATCGCCTTTTTTTGACGTATTATGTTAACTTTGCGTTTTTTTGCGGTATTAAATAAAATTATTTTTCTCAGTAATTCTTGACAAAGAGCCCGCCGGTTTGATCTTTAAACATACGGGTCAGCAATGCCAAAATACAGCCGAACAAAATCATCCATAGGAATCTTCTCATCGGCCTTTGATTCTCTAAAAGGGGTCCTGTACTATCTTTTCCAAAGGTTCCGCCTTATCATTATAGCTGTTCCCATAGGCGTCGCTATAGCCTTTGCCTTTATCCTGCCGTCTGATTTCAAAAAAGTGAAGGCGCTTGCGGTTTTCAGGCCCGATATTACAACAAAAATTTACGACAAGAACGGGCTGCTTGTCTCCGAGCTTTTTAAGCAGAAACGCGAAGTTGTCCCGTTGAATAGAATGCCCAAAAATTTAGTGAACGCCTTTATCGCGGTGGAAGATAACGAATTTTATAACCACATAGGCGTTAACCCAAAGGGCATTGTCAGGGCTTTTTTCGTCAACATCATGGCCGGAGGGGTCCGTCAGGGAGGCAGCACAATAACTCAGCAGCTTTCCAAGGTGCTTCTCACATCGGGCGAACGCACAATATTCCGTAAAATAAAAGAAGCGTGCATAGCGATAATGATGGAATTCACTTATTCCAAAGACGAGATTATGCAGCTTTACCTCAACCAAATATTTCTGGGGCATGGGGCCTATGGCGTTGAATCCGCCGCTCAAATTTATTTTAATAAGCATGTATGGGAATGTACTCTGGCGGAGAGCGCCCTCATCGCCTCTCTGCCTGCCGCGCCGAACCTTCTTTCTCCAATAAGGCATCCCAATGTGTCAATGGCGCGTCACCGCATTGTTTTGGCAAAAATGGTTGAGATGGGATACATAACAGTAAAGGATGCCGAGACTGCCTACCTTGCGTTTTGGCCCGATTACCTCTTGTACATAAACGAGCTTGAGCCTACGGTTACGGCCTGGAGCGCCAGAGTCGACAAGGCCCCGTGGTTTACCGAATACATAAGGCGCGATCTCATAAAAAAGTACGGCGATGATATGGTCTACAACAAGGGGCTCATGGTTTATACAACCCTTGACCTTAACAAGCAAAGGGCTGCCGAAAAGGCCCTTTGGAGTATGCTTGAGCGCCAGAACGCCGTTTCTTTCAACTTGGCGTTTAAGAATCACGATGTTTTTATGGATACATTCTCGGAGGAGATTTCCATAGTTTCGGATCTCTTCGGCGTCAACACGTTTTCGAAAAGGGGTTCGCGGGAGAACGAAAAAATAAACAGCCATTTCCGCACCGAAATCGTTGAGGAGTTAGAGGAACTCAATCTGCTCGGCGGACTCGACAGCATAGGCAAATTTATTGATTCGTACAGGGGGACTTTTTCTGAGGATAAGGACCTGCAGAAGGTTGAGGGCGCGCTGATATCAATCAACCACGAGAACGGATACATTGAGGCGATGGTGGGCGGCGCCCCCTTTACAAGCATAAATCAATTGAACCGCCCAATGCAGTCAAGGAGACAGCCCGGTTCTTCCATAAAGCCTCTGCTCTATGCGGCCGCCATTGAGAGCGGCGAGTTTACCGCAGCGACGCCTGTTCTTGACTCGCCCATAATTTATCTCGATAATGAGAGCGGCTCGTGGACTCCGGAAAATTATGACGGCGATTACCAGGGATTGGTTCCGCTCCGCAAGGCGCTGGCCATGTCGATAAATGTTGTTTCGGTGCGCATGGCCGAAAAGCTCGGAATGGACACCGTAATCAAATACTATGCCAAACTTTTAAAGATAAGCGGCGATGATATTCAATCCCGCATACCCAGAAATCTTTCAATCGCCTTGGGAACGCTTGAGGTGAGTCCCTTTGAGCTTACCAGAGCGTATTCCATAATAGCCAACGGCGGCAGGGATGTGATTCCGTTCAGCATAAGATATGTGACCGATTATGCGGGCAACATGCTGGAGAATCAGGAGGAAGAGGTTAAAAAAACTCTTCAAAAAGAAAGACAGGACGGAAAAATCCAAATAATAAAGCCCGAGACCGCGCAGCTTATGATAAGTCTTTTGAAAACAGTCATAGATCACGGAACAGGCCGCAGCGCCTCAATAGGCGCGGAGGCCGCCGGAAAAACCGGAACGACCAATAGCTGGAGAGACGCGTGGTTCATCGGCTTTGTGCCGCAGCTTACCACAGGAATATGGGTCGGCTATGATAAAATGGGTCTCACGCTTGGGCGCGGACAAACCGGCGGTATTATATCGGCGCCGGTTTGGGGCGCCTATATGAAAAAGGTCATGAGCTTCGAGAAGAGCCGCGCCTTTCCTTCATACGCAAAACTTTCGGAGGCTGTTGTATGTGAAAAAACAGGACTCCTGCCGTCGCATGATTGCAAGCAATTGTCCACAGAGGTTTTTGTACCGGGAACCGTTCCCGACCAAACATGCTCGGCCTGCCTTGGCTCAAGGGTGCAGGCGGAACTGCCTTTGGAAGGGCCCAAGAATAACATATTGAAAGAGCAAAAACAAAATGTTATAAAATCACTCAAAAATGATAAGCCGTCCGATTCAATTACAAATGATATTGGCGATGAGCTTTTGCGATGACGCGTATTTTTTGTATTCTATTGGCGCTGATTTTTTTTGCCGGCTGTCCTAAAAACAGGGAGCCCGACGGGTCAAGCCCGTCGGCTCTTCTCAAGGCTTTGGCCGGGGCAGATAATTTTGATCAGGCTCTGCTCTGTTATTCATCGGGAACCAAAAATGCAATCAGGGGTATACTGTCGGCCGACAAGAATATCAGCGAAGGCGAATTTGAACCGGTTCTGGCCTTTTTGCAGGGAGCCATGAGCTGGGACATTGTATCCGAAAAAATAACCGGCGAAATAGCCGAGCTTGATGTTGTCATATCGGATCATATTGTGGATAACAGAATCGGCTTTAGAATTTTATGCCGCATGGTGAAAGAGAATAACAACTGGCGGCTTGATATGGAAAAAGAAATAGCCGGCATGAAGGGCAGCGGCGGAGAGGCGCATTACCTCGATAACAAGCTGAAGAAATATCAGTAAAGCGAAATCGCCAGGTTGAGCATAATATTCGACAGCAATTCGGGCCCTTCCGGGTCTTTTGGAAATTTAGCGCAAAACTCCGTACAGCGTATAAGCGCCGCATAGAGGGCGTTCATGTCGATATAAAGATTTACTATATTGTAGTGAGCCTCTTCAATATACGGGTCGATATCTATAGCGCGCTGATAATAATACAGCGCCCTTTC
This sequence comes from Spirochaetia bacterium, assembly GCA_031289575.1. GTDB lineage: Bacteria > Spirochaetota > UBA4802 > UBA4802 > UBA5550 > JAITPE01. The sequence goes on from JAITPE010000063.1 coordinate 7,046, forward strand.
GTAATCCTCAAGCTCCCAGTATACGCCGGCAATATTGGCGAAAGTAACCGGATCTTTGTCATCTATGCGCATGGCGCGTTCAAGAATTTTGAGTGATTCGGTCAGCCGCCCCATTTCGCAGAGCGTTATTCCAAGGCCGTTAAGTATCTCTGTGTTTTCATTGTCGATTGACGCCGCGAAGGCGAAGAGTTCGAAGGCCTTCTGATAGTTTTCTTCTTCAATAAAATCATAGGCTTTTTCAATCAGAGGGTCAGCGTCTCTCTTGAAAGCTTCGATATTGAATAGATCCTGCTCGGTGTTTCTCGGCGGAGCAAGCAAAGGTTTATTATTTTGCATCTTTTTCCAATTTTCCAAGTAACCTGTTTTTTAAAAGTAATACATCGTAAATGCTTATAGTGAACATTGATAATTATTATATAAAAAAAGCAAGATTTTTTATAATTTTCGTCAGCAAATTATTTCTAAGGGGCAGAGTTCGTTTTTAGTTTGAAAAGAGAAAAGACAAAAAACTTTATAATGCTGTAAAGCCGAGTTTTTATTGACGAAAAACCTATCCGCGCTTATAGATTGTTTTGTCAGCGCAGAACGTGCACAAGATATGGAGGAACGCATGAGTTCGACTAAAAGAGAAAAGAACGCGGAAAAGAACCGTGAAAAAATCATGAAAATGACGCTCCAGCTTCTTCTTAAAAAGGGAAGCACCGGAGCTGCCTCTACTACCGATATATGCGCTGCCGCAAAGCTGACGCGGCCCACGCTTTACCATTACTTCGGCAGCAAACGCGGTTTGCTGCTCGCTGTTCACATGCAGCTCATTGAGCGCGATCTGCGTCCCCTCAT
>JAITPE010000100.1 GCA_031289575.1 Spirochaetia bacterium
CAGACCGACTATGCCGGCCGAACGGATGGCCTCTATGATTTCATCTTTTGAAAAATCTTCGATATTGGGGGTGGCGTCAAGGCGCGCGGGCCTGTTGTAAGAGCCGCCCGATTCGACCACAACGACATTCCTGTTGCCGAATACGGTGAACATTTCCTTGATTTCGACAACCTTTCCCGGAACAGAGGAATGGACATTGGCGCTCAAAGGGCCGCCGGCTTTTCCTATCAACTGTCCTTCTTCCACAATATCACCGGCTTTGACAACAGGCTCGGCCTGAGCGCCTATATGCTGCTGAAGCGATATATAGCAGGCGCCCGGAACCGGAAGGTTTGAAAATTTTGATTCTTTAGTATGCTTGCTTTCAGGAGGATGTATTCCGCCGTGAAAGGTTGAAAAAAACATTTTGTTCATCCCTCTCTGGTGGAATATATTTCGTCCTTGATGGGGAGTTCTTTTCTCAGGTTCTTTATATATGGAAAGAGCTCTCCTGCGCTCTCGTAATCGTCACAATCATCCATAATTCTTCGCGCGACTGTAAAATATTTATAAAGTTTTTCTTCTCCGGAACGCTTGGACCATTTTTTCTTTATGCATTTTACCCTTAGAACATAACGGTCGGGCTCGGACTCATACTGCCTTATTACTATACAATGCTGGCAATTAGAGCAAAACAATTTCTCTTTTGACATTAAAATCTCCTCGGTGGGTTATAACAAACTTTAGTACAATATTTCACAATACAAATTTTATGACTTAAAGAGTCAAGAATTTTTTAGCTATATTTCTCTGTTATCAATTACTCTTACGGCCTTGCCCGTACTTGCCGGCAGCGTCCCGGGCGACAGCAGTTCAAGCCTTGGCGTTACTGTAATAAGCGCTATAACCTCGGCCGATATTTTCGATTGAAGGCAGCGGAGTTCGTTCTCATTGCCGAAAAGGTCATTTGTCTTGAGCTCGACCTTCAGATTAAGGCGGTCAAGATTATTGACACGGTTGAGGAGTATTTGATAGTTGTTGCCGACCTCGGGTATCTTCATGAGAACAGTTTCGATCTGCGAGGGAAATACGTTTACGCCGCCTACTATGAGCATATCATCCGAACGTCCTTTGATGCGGTCGATCCTGCGGTGGGTTCTTCCGCATGGACATACGCCGGGAATAACGCGGGTGAGGTCTCTCGTGCGGTAGCGGATTAACGGCATGGCGCGCCGGTTAATATGTGTGAGCACCAATTCGCCCTCCTCACCGTCGGGAAGATTCTCCAGAGTTTCGGGATCTATTATTTCTATGATGTAGAAGTCCTCCCAGAGGTGCATTCCGTCCTTATATTCGCATTCAAAGGCAACGCCGGGGCCGTTCATTTCGGACATTCCGTATGAGTTATACGCGTCAAGGTTCCATTGTTCCTCCACCTTGTGTTTTACGCCTACCGAATAGGGCTCGGCGCCGAGGAAGGCTTTGCGTACATTGAGCTCGGCCGGGTCGACTCCCTGTTCACGAATGGAATCAGCCAAATGAAGGGCATAACTTGGGGTTATATGCATTGCCGTTGTATGGAAATCTTCCATAAGCTGGATTTGCTTTAGAGTATTTCCGGTGGAAGCCGGAATTACCATGCAGCCGAGACGTTCGGCGCCGAGATGCATTCCAAGGCCGCCTGTAAAGAGGCCGTAGCCCATCATGTTTTGGAAAACATCGTTCGGTGTAATGCCGGTTGCCGTAAGCGAGCGGGCAACCTGATCGGACCATTCATCGATATCGTGCTGAGTATAAAATATGACTGTTGACTTGCCCGTAGTTCCGGATGACGCGTGCATGCGGACAATTTCTTTTTTGTCAACGGCAATCATACCGTCGGGGTAGCTTGTGCGCAGGTCGGTCTTTTTTGTGAAGGGGAAATCCTTGAGGTGATCAAGGGAAGTCACCTTGCTTATATCTATTTTATTTTCGGCAAAAAGCTGCCCGTAAAAAGAAGTCCCCGCGGCCAATTTAAGGGTTTCCCGCAGCTTTTGCAGCTGTAGTTTTTCCAGATCCGCACGGTCCAAGGTTTCACTTTTTTCATTCCAGAACATATTTTTTTTATCCTTATCAGTCTCAAACAGTGTTAAACAAGAACTACGGTAGTTTAATGTCAAGCATAAAAAAGTTTTTACCGTAAAGTGCGGGTTGCGGGTTGCACTTCAAACTTGATGTTGCATATAAAGTTTTAGCTCCGGCGCTTTTTTTACTTGAAAAAAAAACACTTTTGTACATTCTTGTATATCTTCGCAATTCATTACAAACGAGGTTTTATATGATGTTCAAAAAGGAAGTGGAAACAATGCGCGAAGCTGAAATGAAAGAGCTTCAGCTTGAGCGCCTCAAATGGTCACTGTCCCATGCCTATAACAATAATAAACTATATCACGATAAGTTCGATGGAGCCGGATTTAACCCGGACAAGTTTAAGTCCCTTGAGGATATGAAACATGTTCCTTTTCTCACGAAGCAGGAGATGAGGGACGCCTACCCGTTTGGGCTTTTTGCGGTTCCCTTGGACAAGGTTGTCAGGATACATTCCTCATCGGGCACAACAGGGAACGCGACCATAGGCGGACTTACAAAAAACGATGTCGCCGTATTCGGCGAAATCGTGGCGCGCTCGATCTGCGCGTGCGGCGGCTCCGAGAAGGATATAATTCAGGTCGCGTTCGGCTACGGACTGTTTACCGGCGGACTGGGCCTTCATTTCGGAACCGAAACTCTCGGCGCGCTGTCGGTTCCAATATCAGGCGGGAACACCGAAAGACAGCTCATGCTCATAAAGGATTTCGGCACAACAATCATTGCCTGCACGCCGTCATACGCGATAAACGTCGCGGATTACATTGAGCGCAACAAGCCCGATTATGACATGCGCAGCACTAATCTGCGCAAGGCAATTCTGGGCTCCGAGCCGTGGTCGGAGAGAATGCGCGAGGAAATCGAAAAACGCCTTCACATTGACGCCTACGACATCTACGGATTGAGCGAGGTCATGGGCCCGGGAGTGTCGGCCGAATGTACGGAAAAATCAGGCTTGCACCTCTGCGAAGACCACTTCTACGCGGAAATAATAGACCCGCAAACCGGCGAGCTGCTTCCCGAAGGTTCAAGCGGCGAAATAGTTTACACATCCCTCACAAAAGAGGCGTTTCCCACAATACGCTACCGCTCAAAGGATCTCACGCGCCTTTACAGAGACTCGTGCAAATGCGGCCGAACCCTTATAAAAATGGAAAGGGTCTCCGGGCGCTGTGACGATATGCTCATAATCCGCGGAGTAAACGTGTTCCCCTCACAGATAGAGCATGTGCTGATGCAGGTCGAAGGAATAGCTCCTCATTATCAGATAATACTTGACCGCAAAACGGCTATGGATGATGTCGAGGTAATGGTTGAGGTGAGTGAAAGCGGATTCTCCGATAAACTAACCGGACTTGAGGCCCTCAAGAAACGCCTTGCGGAGAAGCTCAAGAACGTACTTGGAGTATCAATGAAGGTCACTCTCGTTGAGCCGATGACGATTGAACGCAGCGAAGGCAAGGCAAAGCGCGTCATAGACAAAAGAATTATGTAAAGGGGTAAACCATGAACGTTACGCAGGTATCAATATTCATAGAAAACAAGCCGGGGCATTTGCAGAAGGTTCTCAAGACATTGGCCGACTCCGGCATAAACATCATATCGCTTACAATAGCCGAGTCAAAGGATTTCGGGGTTCTGCGCCTTATAGTTAACAATCCGTCCAAGGCGTTAGAATCATTGACGGAGAACCATATTCTATGTTCGAGTACGGATGTCCTCGCGATTGAAATAGGCAACGAACCGGGCTCGCTCTACAGGGCGATTGATTCTTTCTCAAAAATGAATCTCAACATAGAATACATGTACGCCTTTTCGCAGAGGGTAAACAACAACGCCGTTATGATTTTCCGGTTTGATGATATCGAAGCCGCTAAAAAAGCGCTCTCGGAGACCAAACACAAAATCATAAAAAACACTGACATAGTCGGAGAATAAAATGGCGGAAAAGGTTCTACTTCTCGGAAACGAGGCCATAGCGCGCGGCGCGTACGAGGCCGGATGTCAGGTTGCCGCGGCATACCCGGGTACGCCCAGCACAGAAATTCTTGAAACAATCGCGAGAAAGTACAAAGACATCCGCTCGCAGTGGTCCCCGAACGAAAAGGTCGCGCTTGAGGTCGCGACAGGCGCGGCCATTGCCGGAGTAAGATCGCTTGCAGCCATGAAGCATGTCGGATTGAATGTAGCCGCCGACCCGCTCTTTACTTTTTCGTACACAGGAATAAACAGCGGACTCGTAATCATTAACGCGGATGATCCCGGCCCATGGAGCTCGCAAAATGAGCAGGACAACAGGCATACGGCAAGGGCGGCCAAGGTTCCCATGATAGAACCATCCGACCCGGCCGAGGCAAAGGAGTTCACGAAATTGGCGTTCGAGATGTCCGAAAAATTTGACGTGCCTGTAATTGTCCGCATAACAACGCGCATCGCCCATTCGCAGGGACTCGTGGAGCTTGGGGAACTATCCGGCCTGCCGGAGAAAGACTTCGTACGCAGGCCGGCCAAACATGTAATGATTCCGGTTTTTGTGCGCCAGCGCCACAAGTTCAAAGAGGATGAGCAGATCCCGCGCCTGAGAGATTTTTCAAACAACTCGGGCTTGAACAGAATCGAATGGGGCAAGAGCAGCAAGCGCGGAATCATAACCGACAGCGTGGCCTATCAGTATGTAAAGGAAACATGTCCGGATGATTCTATTCTAAAAATAGGCATGTGCTGGCCCATGCCCGACCGGTTGATAAAGGAATTTGCCGGCGGTGTTGAGGAAATCTGTATCGTGGAGGAACTTGACCCATATATCGAAGATTATGTAAAAAGCCTTGGAATACATGTCAATATAGGCAAAAATACCATACCGATACTCAGCGAGCTTACGCCGGAAATAGTAAACGAGGCCCTCAACGGAAAAATCGCGGCCCGCAATGTACCGCTGTACGAAAGCTCAAAGATTCCTGAACGCCCGCCCCTGCTCTGCGCCGGGTGCCCTCACGGCTTTGTGTATCAGGTACTCAAGAAGTTAGACCTGCATGTAAACGGCGATATAGGCTGCTATACCCTTGGAGTGCTTCCGCCCTACTCGGCCATGCATACTCAGGGCTGCATGGGAGCAAGCATCGGAATGCACCTCGGCATGGAAAAGGCAAAGCCCGAGATGGCCGAAAAAAGCGTTGCCATTATAGGCGACTCAACTTTTGTGCATTCGGGCATAACCGCGCTGATAGACCTTGTGTACAATAAGGGAACCGGAACCGTAATCATTCTTGATAACAGAACCACGGCCATGACAGGGCATCAGGAACATCCGGCTACGGGAAAAACCATCAGCGGCGAAGAAACGCACACCCTTGATCTGGCAATGCTTTCCAAGGCCGTGGGAGTAAGGCGCGTTGTAACGGTTGACCCAAAGAATATGGACGAATTTGAGCGCGTTGTAAAGGAAGAGGTTGCCGCCCGGGAGCCGTCTGTAATCATATCGCTTAGAAAATGCGCGCTGCAAAAATAGGAGAAAGAAATGAATATAATTTTTACAGGCGTAGGCGGCCAGGGCGTCATTTTGTCCGGGAAGATACTAATGGGCGCGGCCCAAAACGCGGGCTATGACATAAAGGAGTCCGAGGTTCACGGCATGGCCCAGCGCGGCGGAACCGTTGATTGCTGCGTGCGCTACGCTAAAAAACTGTATTCCCCCCTCATAGAACTCGGAACAGCCGACTATATTGTGAGCTTCGAGCTGATTGAGATTATGCGCAAATTGGATTACCTCGCGCCGGATGGAAGGCTGATAGTCAATGACCTTAAAATAGACCCAGCTCCGGTCCAGACCGGAGAGATGAAGTATCCGAATGATATTTCGGAGTGGCTGCGCGCAAACATCAAAAACTCACAGGTCATAGACACGGAAGGCGCTCTTAAAGATCTCGGCTCAAGGAAATCGCTCAACATTGTTATGCTCGGGGCGCTCTCGAAGCACTTGGAATTTAGCAATGAACAGTGGAAAGATGCCATAACAGAACAAATAAAGCCGCAGCTCCTTGAGATGAATCTCAAAGCTTTTGCCTTAGGGCAAACTCTCTAATGGCAAAAAAGTAGATAAATTTTTCGCCCAGCCCTACATACCCGCCTTTAATCCAAAATAGAACGTTCTGCCCGGGCCCGGGTTGAACGGGTCGGCTAAGTAGTCATCCAATATATTTTTGCACATCAGGTAGAGCTCGAACTCGCAGCCGCTAAAATTTATCTTCTGCGAGACTTTGACGTCGATCATCAGCGGATCGTGGATCCGCTGCGCCTTAAAGCATGAGTTGGTGTAGTAACCTATATCGGCAAGTTCCCTCTCCGGTACATATT
>JAITPE010000104.1 GCA_031289575.1 Spirochaetia bacterium
TCGCGTATGGCTTCGGAGCGGTTGACGTACCCTTTTTCTTCAATGATGTCATCAAATTTTTTCAAAAGCCTTTCATCAATCGACACGCCGAAACGGGTAACACTGTTCATTTAGCTTTCCCTGACAGATTTAAGTTTATTTTCAAGCCAGCCGAGCCACGGCTCAATATTAGGCTTGTCCATGCTTGCCATTTCGAACAGCGGAGCGGTTCCGTTGAGATTCTTTACATCGGTCATGAAACTCTGCCGGTTAAAATTGGTGTACTTTTCAAGATCGGTTTTGTTGAGGATTACGGCTTCGGCCTCCCGGAAAAGCAGCGGATACTTGGACGGCTTGTCGTCACCCTCAGTAACGCTTACAACGGCTATCTTGGCGTGCTCACCTATATCGAACTCGGCGGGGCAGACAAGGTTGCCGACATTTTCTATGAAGACAATATCAATCTTGTCAAGCTCAAGGCCGGCGAGCGATGCCTCAATGCTCAGCGCCTCAAGGTGGCACGCGCCGTCGGTGTTTATCAGCGTGATGGGGATGTCAAAGCGCTGAAGGCGCTTGGCATCCCTGTCGGTTGCTACATCGCCCTCAATTACAGCCGCGCTGTAATTTTTCTCCTTGAGCGCCGCAATCGTGTTTTCGAGAATTGTGGTTTTACCGGCGCCGGGGGAGCCTATAAGATTTACCATGAGAACTTTTTTATCTTTAAGCAGCGCGCGCAGTTCGGAAGCCTTTTCCTCATTCGCGCCCATAATATTTTTCATTACTGTTATTTCCATGTTAGTCCTCGCCCTCAATATTTTTTACTATGAGTTCATCACCCTGAAGAAGTTCAAGCTTTGCCGATTCGCAAGACGGGCAAATATAAATATTGTGCCAAACAGAAAATTCTTCGGAGCATGAAACACAGCGCATTTTAATGGGAACAACTTCAATCTCAAGTTTGGCGCCTTCGGCTAAACTACCGGCGGTAACAGCCGTGAACGCCATCTCCATTGCCGTGGGAACAATCTGCCTCATTCTGCCGGCAAGAATGGTGACCTTGTATATTTTTTTGAGATTGTTCTCCTTCGCGATATTCTGCAGTATATCAAAAAGACTGCCTGCTATTGATAATTCATGCATGGCAAATAGTCGCAGGGTAAGAATAATTGTCTATCAAAAAACGCGTCATTTTTATTTTTTTGTGCTACTGTCTGGCGGCCAAAAAATTCCTGATTATGGCAAAGCCGTCCGGGGTCAGTATTGATTCCGGATGAAACTGCACTCCGTACACATTGTACTCCTTGTGACTCACCGCCATGATTTCTCCGTCCTCTGTCTGTGCGGAAACACGCAGCTGCGCCGGCAGTGTTTCCTTAAGGCCGGCAAGGGAATGATAGCGCGCAACCTTTATGACGCGCGGCAAGCCCTGGAACAAAGGATCATCAGTATCTATCGCCGCGTCTGATGTCTTCCCGTGCATTAACTTTTTTGCATAAGATACTGTTCCGCCGTATGCTTCAAATATTGCCTGATGCCCTAAGCATACGCCAAGAATGGGAATCTTATGCCCCAGAGCTTTTATAACATCAATGCAAACGCCGGCCTGAGAAGGTTTGCCCGGCCCCGGCGAGATGACAATCTTTGCGGGGGAGAGCTTTTCAATATCCGCCGGGGGCATTTCGTCGTTTCTGATCACCTTGATATCCGTATCGATGGAACCTCCCGGCAGGATGTCGCGTGCAGATAGCGCGGAGCCTATAAGCTGATACAGATTATATGAAAAACTATCATAGTTGTCTATTAAGAGTATCACTCAGATGCCTCCCTCGGACTGCCGGAGCGCGTTTATTACAGCCTTCGATTTATTGATGCACTCCTCGTATTCCGATTCCGGAACGCTGTCGGCCACAATGCCCGCGCCGGAACGCACAAAAACTTTTCCGTTTTTCTTATACGCTATTCTTATGGCGATGCAGGTGTCCATGTTTCCGGTAAAATCGAGATAGCCGACAGCCCCGCCGTATATCCCGCGCCTGTCTTTTTCAAGCTCGTTTATAATCTGCATGGCGCGTATCTTAGGCGCGCCCGACAATGTGCCGGCCGGAAGCACTGCGTCTATTGCGTCAATGCCCTTCTTGCCTGCAAGAATTTCGCTGCTCACGGTTGAACCTATGTGCATAACATGTGAAAAGCGCAGAATCGACATGTACTTTTCAACTTTCACAGTGCCGAATTTGCTTATCTTCCCAAGATCGTTGCGGCCCAAATCGACAAGCATATTATGTTCGGCGAGCTCCTTTTCGTCACGGAGCAATTCCTCCTCGAGCAGCGCGTCTTTTTCCGGAGTCTCGCCCCGGGGCCTTGTTCCGGCTAACGGGAATGTGTAAAGCCTGCTGTTCTCAAGCTTAACGAGGGTCTCCGGCGAGGCTCCGCCTATCTCAAGGTCATTGCTTCCGAAATAGAACATATATGGAGATGGATTCGACGTCCGCAGCACACGGTAGGTGTCGAGAAGGCTGCCTTCAAAATCGGCCTCGGCCCTGTTCGATAAAACCACCTGAAATATATCGCCCTCTTTTATATAATGCTTTGCCTTGTTCACCATTTCGCAGTACTGCGCTTTGTCAAAAAGCATTTTGAAATCCGAAAGAATGCGCGGCGGAGACAGAGGACACGGGCTGCCGGTCTTTACGAGATTTATAATATTATTGAGTTCTTTTTCGCCGCGGGCGTATTCGGCCTCAAAGTTTTTTGTTTTAATATTGACAATGATTATGATTTTTTGCCTTAGATTGTCAAACGCGATCACCTTGTCGAAGAGCATTAAATCGGCATCGTTAAATCCTTCAATATCATCGGCGTCAAGATTAAGCGAGGGTTCCGAGTACTTTATGTAATCATACGAGAAGTAACCTACAAGCCCTCCGGTAAAGGGCGGAAGATAATCAAACCTGGGGCTCTTGTTCTCATCAAGAATTTTTTGTATAACCAAGTTTGGGTTTGTCTCAATCACGGTTTTGGTACCGGCGCTTACCGTCACCTTCCCGTTTGCGCAAGTAAGCTCAAGCGTAGGCTCAAAGCCAAGAAAGGTATAGCGCCCCCACCTCTCCGTGTCGGCCATGCTCTCGAGCATAAAACAGTGCGAGCTCACATTTTTCAAAATACGGAGCACTTCAACAGGCGTCTTTATATCGGCATAGATCTCGGCGCTCAGGGGGATGATATTGTAACTGCCGCTCTCCGCAATCTTCCGTGTCTCTTCAAGAGATGGTCTGATCATAGCCTACCTTTGCCTGTTCAAGTCAAGTTTGTGCACTTTTGTTCATATGCGAATAACGTGAAAGTTTGTCAAGTCAATACGGGCAGGCGATTAAGCTCATCCCGCACCTTTACACAAACACAATCCCATCTCCATCATAATCCGCCTTTACAAGCTGTTCGTCCGCAATATCTCCCGCCAAAATCTTCATCGAGAGCGGATTGAGCAAATACTTTTGTATCGAGCGCTTCAGCGGCCTTGCCCCGAACTGAGGGTCAAAGCCTTCTTCAACCAGAAAGTTCACAGCCTTGTCCGTGAGCGTAAGCTTAATGCCGCGTTCCTCAAGGCGCTTCGCGACCTGTAGCAGCTGCAGCTTTATGATGCCGCCCATGTCTTTTTTATCAAGCGGATTAAATATGATTGTCTCATCAACGCGGTTCAAAAATTCAGGCTTAAAATTCATCTTCAGTTCCTGCTCAACCCCCTTCAGCCTTTCTTC
>JAITPE010000142.1 GCA_031289575.1 Spirochaetia bacterium
AAGAGGGGAGACTATAAACACGCCATTGCGGATCATACCAAATCAATCGGTTTAGATCCGGATGATATCGATATATATAAGAACCGGGCTTTTGCCTATTACGGTAACGATGATTATGACCGCGCTATTGCCAATTTTACCAAGTCAATCAGTCTAAACCCTGATGTCGCTTCTGTGTATTTCAACCGCGGCATGGCCTACTATGATAAAGAAGATTACGACAGCGCCGTCGCCGATTTGACCAAGTCAATCAAATTGGAGCCCGGTCTGGCCGGCGTGTATTACCTGCGCGGCTTGGCCTACTATAATGAAAAAAATTACGATGACGCCATTGCTGATTTCACCAAAACAATTGACTTAGACTCTGACGCGTCTGACGCGTATTACGAGCGCGGTCTTGCTTATTGCGACAAGAGAGACTATGCTGAAGCAATCATGGATTTTGTTCAGGTAGCCAAATTGGATCCCGGCCATGCCGGTGCGATGAGAATGCTTGAATTATTGCAGAATAAAATCAATTAGGTAATGTATAAGAAAAAAAATTTAAAGAGGGGATAGTATGAAAAAGTATTTGTATTTTGTTTTACCGGCGTTGTTACTGTATGCGGGATGCAGCACACTTAATGATAACATCAAGAAATCCGTGATTTATTATAATCAAGGAAATGACTTCTATAATAACGGCGAATACGACAGCGCTATAGAAAGTTACACTCTCGCGGGCAGCTTAAACCCCAATTACGTTGAGGCGTACAATAACCGCGGCTGCGCCCATTACAGCAAGGGTGAATTTGATAGCGCCATTGCCGACTATACTCTTGCAATCGGCCTGAACTCCAATTATACCGACGCTTACAATAATCGAGGCTGCGCCTATTACAGCAAGGGCGACAATGAGAGCGCTATTGCCGATTATACTTTATCGCTCGGCTTAAACCCAAATGATGCCGAAGCCTATAACGGCCGCGGCGTCGCAAACTACAATAAAGGCGAGTACGACAGCGCCATTGCCGATTATGACAGCGCGATTGGCCTTAACTCCGATTACGCCGACGCGTACAATAACCGCGGCTGCGCTTATCACAAAAAAGATGACTACAACAGCGCCATCACCGACTTCGATCAAGCCCTTATCTTGGATCTAAATGACGCCGAGGTGTTCAACAACCGCGGCTGCGCCTATTACAGCAAGGGCGACAATGAAAACGCCATTGCCGATTATACCCTGTCGATCATCTTAAATCCAAATAACGCCGAATCCTATAACGGCCGCGGCGCGGCAAGCTACAAAAAAGGTGAATACGACAGCGCTATTTCTGATTACACCATGGCAATCAGCTTAAACCAAAATTATGTCGACGCGTATAATAACCGCGGCGCTGCCTATCACAAAAAAGAGAACTACAACAGCGCCATCGCCGACTTCAATGAGGCGCTTAACTTAGATCCGAATAACGCCGAGGCGTACAACAACAAAGCGATTACCCTTTACAGTAAAGATGACTATGCCGGCGCACGCAGCTCCTGGAGCGAGGCGCTGCGGCTTGACCCGGGTAAAGACTACGCACGGGAAATGCTTGAGCTATTGCAAAAGAAAGGATACTAATACAGAGAAAACCGGAATGGACAAAAATTTTTACGTCACAACCCCTATTTATTATGTAAACGCGGAACCCCACATAGGGCACGCTTATTCCACTGTGCTCGCCGATTTCATGAAGCGCTTTTATTCCATGCTTGGCTATGATACATGGTTTCTCACCGGAACCGACGAACACGGAGACAAGATAAGCAGCGCGGCGGCTGCAGCCGGAATATCTCCGCAGGAACACACCGACAGGGTAAGCGCCCTGTTTAAAAAGGCATGGGAAGATATAGGGCTTGACTTCGACGATTTCATACGCACAACCGAGCCGCGCCACAAAAAGGTTGTTCAGGAAATTTTGCAGAAGGTTTACGATAACGGGGATATATATTTTGGAAGCTATGGAGGGTACTACTGTGTGGGCTGCGAGCGCTTTCTAACTGAGAAGGAGATTGTAGACGGCAAATGTCCCGAGCATGGAAAAGAACCTTCCTTTATAGAAGAGAAGAACTATTTTTTTCGCATGAGCAAGTACCAGGACTGGCTCATAAATTACATAGAAGAAAATCCAGATTTCATAAGGCCCGAGCGTTACCGCAACGAAGTTATGGCAATGCTCAAAAGCGAGGCATTGGAAGATCTGTGCATATCGCGTCCGGCATCAAGGCTTACATGGGGAATCCTGATGCCCTTTGATAACAACTATGTTACTTATGTATGGTTCGACGCGCTTATAAATTATGTCAGCGCGCTTGGGTATCCAGATGGTGAAAAGTTCTCCAAGTTTTGGCCGGCTTCGCAGCATATAATTGCCAAGGATATAGTAAAACCGCACGGAATTTTTTGGCCCACAATGCTCAAGGCCGCGGGCATTCCGCTGTATCATCACCTGAATGTTCACGGCTACTGGAATATGGACAATGCCAAAATGTCAAAAACTCTCGGCAATGTGGTAACTCCGGAGGCGCTTGTCGCAAAATACGGCAATGACCAGATTAGGTTTTTCTTTCTCAGAGAGATGGTTTTCGGCAACGATGCCCGTTTTAATGAGGATGTTATTATAGACCGCATAAACTATGACCTGGCAAATGATTTGGGCAACCTTGTGAAGCGCACGTTCAACATGGTTGAAAAATATTTCAACGGCAATATTCCCGTCCTCACGGAACCGGCGGCAGGGAGGGATTTCATTGAGGCCGGCCTTAAAAGGGCGGCCGGCGCGTACATAGATAATTGCAGGGATTTTCAAACGAGCGCGGGTCTCGAAAAGTTGTGGGAATTCATCCGCTCGCTTAATAAGTATATTGATGAGCAAAAGCCATGGAATCTCTCCAAGGAGGGGAAAACCGCTCTGCTCGGCTCGGTGCTTCGCAATTTGCTTGAATCAATATATTCTATTGCCGCGCTTTTGTCTCCGGTACTTTTTACATCATCGCCCGTTATAATAAAGGCGCTGGCCGCGCCGGAAAAATTTACGGTTGAATCGGCCTTGTCATTGTTAAATTTGACTGATGGAGCCAAGCTCGGAGAAATGGGTGTGCTTTTTCCAAGGTTGGAAAAGGAAAAGCCGGCCCCTCAAGCGGCGGCAGAGGCGGATGAGGGAATCATTGATATCAGCGAATTTAGCCGGGTTGATATCCGCGTAGCACAAATTATTTCCGCCGAAAGGGTTGACGGTTCCGATAAACTTCTTGAACTGAAGGTCGATACAGGAATTGACAAGCGCACCATTGTTGCCGGTATCGCGGCAGCATACGAAACAGATTATCTTGTGAACAAAAAAATACTTGTTGTTGTTAATCTGAAACCGGCTGTTATATTTAAACGAACATCAAACGGCATGCTGCTTGCCGCTAAAAAAAATAAAAATGACGCGCCCGTCCTCATTGAGGTAGATGAAAAAATTCCTGTTGGATCAAGGCTTGGATAGTTCTTATGCGGCGATGGATATGTTGATCGGTATTATGTCGGATACTCATAATAACATTGAGCGCACCAATAAGGCGCTTGGCATTTTCCGGATGCGCGGCGTCGGCATGGTTTTGCATACGGGCGATATTATGTCTTATGCTATGCTTGCTCTATTCAGCGGTTTCAAAGCGAGGTTTGTTCTGGGCAACGAAGACAGGGACGCCGGCGCCTTGAACAGGGAGAGCGAGAGGCTCGGCTTTGGGCCAATAGAACGGCAGCTTGTTTTTGACCTTGCGGGCAAAAAGTTTATAATGTTTCACGGTACCGATGTCCCGCTTTTCCGTGAAAGCGTGGCATCGGGCAAGTATGACTACATAATAAAAGGCCACACGCATTTTTTTGAAAACTACATCTCCAACAAAAGCCGCATAATAAATCCGGGAGCCCTTCACAGGGCATACGAATTTACCGTGGCCATTCTTGATACCGAAACCGACAATGTTGAAATGATATCGATAGAGTAGGGCGGGGCAAAAAACTCGCCCTTACATTGTCATTTGCCTAAAAAACTTTTTGTAAAGGGCAATGCGCGTTTCGTCTCTTTCCCCGCATGAGTTTACTATGAGCTCGCGAAAAATTTCGTCCCTTGCCGCGATTTCTACAAGTTTTATGAAAGCGGCGTTTTCTCCGGCGCGCCTTATGTTCAATTCGGCCTCTGCGAGCAGCGCGGCCTTATCTTTTTTTTCACGGTTGTCGAGCCAACTGCATGGCGCGGCCTTGCTGCCGGCCATCGGCGCGTTCGGCGGGTTTATGTGGAAGAGCACGGTTCCGCTCAGCTTTGCTGTAACATCATTAATATTTTTTTGGAACTGCAAAAACGAGCGCCTTGTAAAGCGTCCGTTTTCGCGAAGGGCGTTCGACGACTTCATGATATAGTCCATATTAAATGTTTCGGGAACGCGAAGGCGGTTCATAAAAATTTCGGCGTAACGCCTCTGGTAGGCGGTTCCGCGCGGGTAGATGACGCCGCTGCTGAATCCGAAATCGAATCCGGCGCAGGCGACCGGCGAGAAACCGCAGCGCGAGGCGAAGAGCAGCGCGTCGCCCGCGACGCTTCCGGTTCTGGAGTTGACCGAGCCTATGGTTCCGGGCATCAACTCATCAATCAACTGCGCGAACGGGTGGCTGTTAAGCGAACAGTATATTTTCCACGCGCCCGGCGAAGCCTTGAGACTGCACGGCCATGCCGATATTGATGTCACTATGCGGAGCGGCTCTTCCCAAAAGCCGAGCAGATGTTCGCTGATGTATGCCTGCGGGTCAACCGATACGACAAAGTCGGGGCGAAAACCAAACGCCTTGCACACTGCAAGGGCCGAATCGGACGCGATGATGAATACGCTCTCGCGCGCATTCCTTACCGCGTCCATGGAACTTTCAAGAGACGGCCCCGATGCGAGCACAATAGCCGGCACATTCTTAAACTTGCCGAAAAGTCCCGAGACCGGCAGCGCTTCCGCGAGGCCGCGCATGTTCTTTATGCAGTTACGGACATACTGCCTGCCGAAAGCCTTTACTGTTGCAATGTTGCCGGCCTTCGCGTTTATGAGCGACTCAATTTCTTTTTTCACGGCCCCGTAATAGCCGCCGAAAATTCTCATAGAGGCGGCATGAAGGGCAAGCTTTATTCCTTTGACTGCCTCGAGGTCTATCAGCGGCGAAAGACTTTCGCGTATCTCCGCAGGAGAAATTCCCGCGAGAATAATAATGTTCTCTGCCGCGGAAAGGAAGAAGCATATTTTTGCCGAGGCGATA
>JAITPE010000150.1 GCA_031289575.1 Spirochaetia bacterium
TACAAGTAGCTTACATCAGGTATCTCGGCCTTTCCATTGTACAATACAATTAATCTGGGACACAGCAAGTCTGATGTATCTTCTTTGTATAATACATCTTTGTCAATAATATTTTCATATAAAAGACTGAGATATATCAGCATGCGGACCGGTATATTCCCATTGACTGTAGACTGATGTTCGATAAGTACAATGTACTCGTCATCTATTGTAAAAGAAATATCGTTGTGTCTTGTCACAAATACCGAGTCCGAGAGAGTGTTTATTTTTATAGGCGTGTTTTTGTCATAATCAGTTCCTTCTATGGCGTTGTAGAGCTGTCTCAATTTCTCTTTGTCGTTGAAAAGCATTCTGAAAACGCTGTCCTTATACTTTCTGTTTACTGTCATTCTCTACACTCCTTATTTAATGTGCACATAAGGTATACGTGTCGAAATTCGATTTGATTAAAAATTTTTTGAAAAAAATTTTTAAAATGCAAAAAAAATACGGTTTTCACTGGGATTATGTCGCGTGAGGCGAGTTTTTGTGGGTTTGGCGTCAGGTAGAGCGCGAAAATCTGTCCGGAGCGAAGCGATTTTTTTGCTTATGGGTGGACAACAAGGTAGAGGCGCGGCGTTCACCCCCAAATATAATTTGCTGCCTTCTAATTTGCAAAAAATTGTATACTATGAATATTTCCGGCAAAAAGCGCGCAATAGTAATTGACGGCAGTACAAATTGCGAAAAAATGACTGCTCAGCAAAAAATTAACCGGAGCAAATTGATGAACAAAAAAGTAATTCCATTTCTTGTACTTCTGGTCGCATTCTCGTGTTTCAGCAAACAGGAGGGCCTTAAAGAATCGGAAATGGTCGGCCTTATGAACCGCTTTCTATCCATGCACGTTCAATATAAGAGCTTTGACGACGAACTCTCCGAAAGAACCATGAATAATTACATTATGATTCTTGATTACGGCAAGTACTATTTTTACAAAAGCGACATTGACAGCTTCAATGAGCACAAGACCCTTCTTGATGATTATATAAAAGACGATGACTATCATGTAATCATTGATATATACGATGTATTCAAAAAACGTTTCGGCGAGACCATGTCAATTATTGATGAACTTCTGAAAGCCCCGTACGATTTTCAGATTGATGAAGAAATAATAACAGACCGCGACCTTGTTGAGTACGCCTCCAATACAACTGAAATGAAGGAACGCTGGAGGAAGAGCATAAAACTTCAGCTTCTCAATTACATATCCGCCGGGAAAGATATAGGCTATGCCCGAAATAAGCTGAAGAAAAAATTTGAACTGCTCAAGAAACGCACCGATGAAATAACCCGTTCGGATATCTTTACCAAATTCATAAACGCATGGACAATGGCGCTTGACCCTCACTCCAACTATCTCACACAGGATGAGAACGATGATTTCCGCATATCAATGGAACTTAAATTAGAGGGCATAGGCGTAAGGCTTAGATCCGAAGACGGGTTCGTTCTTGTGGACTCCATCATCACAGGCGGCGCCTCGGATAAGCTGCCCGCTCAACTCCAGCTCAAGCCGAACGACAAAATAGTTGCCGTATCGCAGGACAACGATGACTGGACCGATGTTATAGATATGGATTTAAAAGACGTTGTAAAACTAATACGCGGCAAAAAAGGGACAACCGTTTATCTTACCATAATGCGTGACGCCGATGAAAGCGGAAAACCAAACCGCATGGCCGTGCCAATCAAGCGTGAGGAAATAAAACTGCAGGACAGCGAGGCAAAATACCAGATACAGGTTTTCGGAACCGGAAAGAACGCCGTTAAAATAGGCTACATAAACCTTCCTTCTTTTTATATGGATTCAACAGGCTCTAAGAGTTCATCGGGCGATATGAAAAACATATTTCTTTCTCTTTCGAAGGAAAACATTCAGGGCCTTATTCTTGACCTGCGGGGAAATCCGGGCGGGCTGCTCAATGAGGCCATTGAGATAGCCGGTCTTTTTATAGACAACGGGCCTGTTGTTCAAATAAAAGATGCGGCTCACTCGCCGGTTGTTTATAACGACAATGATTTCGGCGTGAGTTACAGCGGGCCGCTTGTTGTTCTTATTGACAAGTTTAGCGCGAGCGCATCGGAAATACTTGCCGGCGCTATTAAAGATTACAAGCGGGGACTCATTGTCGGCTCGAGCAATACCTTCGGAAAGGGGACTGTTCAATCGTACAATGAACTTGGCGGCAAGCGAGGCGCGATGAAAGTTACAACGCATATCTTCTATCAGCCGAGCGGTACATCCAATCAGCTGAACGGAATAGTTCCGGATATGACAATTCCCGATATGAACTCGGTGTGGGATATCGGAGAGAACAAGTCGAAATATCCGCTGAACTGGACGCCTATTCCATCGGCGCGTTTTATTCCGGTCAATAGAGTAACTCCGGCGATTGCAGTCCGCTTGCAAACGCTTTCAAAAAACAGGATTGATTCTGATAAAGAGTTCAAGGAACTTCAGACAAAAATAGACAAATTTAAAAAGCAAATAAGCAAAAAATCCATAAGCCTTAAAGAAGAATCCACTATGGAAAAACAGAGGGAAAAAGAATTGGAAAAGAACAGGAAGGAAAGCAAGCAGATTCTTGATCTCGAGAATGATCTTTTTTTAAGAGAAGCCTTTAATGTTACCATAGATTATATCAAAATTACTAAGTAAAGGCAAACGGGGAACATAGCATGGCCGAAACAAAAAGGACAAGCGCTGGACAAAAAAAAACTGTGAAGGCAAAGCCCAAAATTTCGCTTATTTTACCTGTTTATAACGAAGAGGGAAACTTGCGGATTCAATATGCTAAAATAGCGGACGCCCTTTCGCGCATTAAATATTCCTATGAAATAATATTTGTTGATGACGGCAGCACCGACTCCTCCACAGATATACTAAAGGAAATAGCCGCAAAAGATAAGCAGGTAAAACTGATTCTTTTCAGGAGAAATTTCGGCCAGACCGCGGCCATGTCGGCGGGCATAGAGTATTCCTCCGGCGAAATCATTCTGTTCATGGACTCGGATCTGCAAAATGACCCCGAGGATATAGGCCGCTTGGTAGCCAAGATCAACGAAGGCTATGATGTTGTAAGCGGCTGGCGCGTTAACAGAAAAGACAGCCTCTTCATCCGCAAAATCCCGTCAAAGGCGGCCAATTGGCTTATATCAAAAATATCCGGAATAAAGCTGCACGATCTCGGCTGTTCATTAAAAGCCTACAGGGGCGACATTCTAAGGCAGATAAGCCTTTACGGAGAGATGCACAGGTTTATCCCAATCCATGTATCATGGATTGGGGCCTCAATAACCGAGATTCCGGTCAACCACAATCCGCGCATTTACGGCCAATCAAAGTACGGCCTCAAACGCGTATTCAAAGTAATCCTTGACTTAATTACTGTAAAATTTCTGGGCTCATACTCAACAAAACCGATATACCTGTTCGGCGGTTTTGGACTGATTCAAATTTTTTTTGGAATAGCCTGCGGGGCTGCCACAATTGTAATGAAGTACACACTGGGCCGAAACATGACAGGTAACCCATTACTCAGCCTTACAATCATTCTTCTAATAATAGGCGTTCTGTTTATACAGATGGGGATTCTTGCCGAACTGATGATACGCATATATCATGAGGCAAAGCATACTCGCCCGTACCATATAGACAAAACAATTAACTTTTAGTGCGTAAAAAATTCTTGACCGCAGCCCCGTTTTCTATAGGCAAGTAAGGAAATATTCTACAAAACGGAGACATTATGGACACAATTGAATGCATTCTCTCAAGACGCAGTATACGCAAATACAAATCTCAGCCGATTTCAGGTGATGTTGCGCAAAAACTTATAGAGGCCGGGGCAGCCGCGCCGAGCGCAGCGAATCAGCAGCCGTGTCATTTTATAATAATTGATGACAGAGATATCCTTAACGCAATAGCAAAAGAAAATCCTCACGCCGGAATGCTGGCAAACGCGCCTTTCGCGATTGCTATTTGTTTTGACAGCAATCCTAAACCATTTCCAGGACTTGTTATAGATGACTGTTCCGCCGCCGCCGAAAATATTCTGCTTGCGGCCAATGGACTGGGCTTCGGAAGCACTTGGCTTGGAATCCATCATGATGAAGTTAAACAGAAAAACGCGAAGGCTGCCCTAAAACTGCCGGATGGCGTAAAGATTGCGTCAATTATATCGGTCGGAATTCCGGATGAATCTCCGGCCGCGCACTCAAAGATAAAGCCCGAGATGATTCACAAAAACGGCTGGTAGAAGTTTTACAATGCCGTTGGGCTGGGCAGGGCCGCACAACCACCACGGCATTGGCCTGCTGTATCAGTACCTGTAATAATCCGGCTTGTACGGGCCTTCTTCGGGTACGCCTATGTATTCCGCCTGTTCCGGACGCAGTTTTGTGAGTTTTATTCCAAGTTTATCAAGATGCAAACGGGCAACTTCCTCATCCAATTTCTTTGAAAGCGTATAAACCTTCACCTCATGTTTTTTGGACGCAAGCTCAATCTGCGCAAGGCACTGATTTGTAAAGCTGTTGCTCATTACAAAGCTGGGATGCCCTGTAGCGTTTCCAAGATTAACAAGGCGGCCCTCTGAAAGGACTATTATTGAATTTCCCGATTCAAGAGTCCACTTGTCGACCTGAGGCTTGATGTTTTCCTTTTTGCATTTGGGGTTGTTCTCGAGATAGTTCATATCAATCTCATTATCAAAGTGGCCGATATTGCAAACAATTGCTCCGTCCTTCATCTTCTCAAGATCCGCGCCTGTTATGACCGCGAGGTTACCGGTTGCGGTTACAAAAATATCGGCCTTGGCAATACTGTCCTGCAGCGTAGTAACCTCGTAGCCCTCCATTGCGGCCTGCAGCGCACATATCGGGTCAATCTCGGTTACAATGACGCGAGCTCCGAAGCCCCGCATTGACTGCGCGCAGCCCTTGCCGACATCGCCGTAGCCGCACACAACAACAATCTTGCCGGCTACCATTATATCGGTACCGCGCTTTATACCGTCCGCGAGAGACTCGCGGCAGCCGTACAGGTTGTCGAACTTTGATTTTGTAACAGAGTCATTCACATTGATGGCCGGAAAGAGCAGCTCATTTTCTTTTGCCATCTGGTAAAGGCGGTGAACGCCGGTTGTGGTTTCCTCGGAAACGCCGCGGATTTTCCCGGCAATTTTTGTCCATTTGCCGGAATCGCGCTTCACACTCTCACGAAGGCGCTCAATGACAAGAGAAAATTCCTTGTTGTCATAGTTTTTGTCAAGCAGCGTTGGGTCATTTTCAACCTTTACGCCCCAATGAATAAGGAGGGTCGCGTCGCCTCCGTCATCGACAATGAGGTCGGGGCCCGATCCATCGGGCCACGTAAGGGCCTGCTCGGTACACCACCAGTATTCCTCTAAGGTCTCGCCCTTCCATGCGAAAACTTTGGCCGTGCCGGCCGCGGCGATAGCGGCGGCGGCATGGTCTTGTGTGGAAAAAATATTGCACGAAGCCCATCGGACATCAGCCCCAAGCTTTTGAAGAGTTTCAATGAGAACAGCGGTCTGGATCGTCATGTGAAGGCTGCCCATAACCTTGAGTCCCTCAAGCGGCCTTGCCGAGCCGTACTTTTCGCGGAGAGCCACAAGGCCGGGCATCTCGGCCTCGGAGAGAACAATTTCCTTGCGCCCCCAGTCTTTCAGATTCATATCGCTTACCTTGTGCCGGAGGTTTGTGTCGAGTTCAAGAAATGGTTTGTTTGCGTTCATGTTGTCTCCTATATTTGAAATGCCTTGCGGGTTTGAATAAAATTGCAAGCCATTCAAGTTAAAACAGCTGTATCTGTCAAATACTTTTATGCTTTCTAAACTCCACTGCCGATACAGGACATTTCTCTATGCACGATCCGCATTGCAGACAGTTTTCCTGCATAATATGGTAGGGTGCCCCTGCGGTGATACATCCTTGTGGGCATATTTTTGTACAGATTCCGCAACCGGTACAATCCTCCGTAATCATGTAAACATTTCCTTTTGCTATACAGTTTCCAATTACATAGCTTTCCCGAAAAATCGGGTGCACACCAAGATTGAAGTATTCTATTGCACCGTCTTTAATACAAAAAACCTCAAGTATCTGTCTCGTTTCACCGGGGTATGTCTTCTTCATGTAAGGATTTTCTTCAAATAGCTTGGCAAGCCATTCATTTTGTTTTCCTTTTGGCAAAAGTTCTGGTACTCCATTCAGGCGTATCATTTCGAAATGGCTTAAACCAAGGACCGCAACTTTTTTATCCCGTAACAGTTCATGATAGAACGGCTTGCCGCGAGCTGTAAGGAAATACAGTTTTTCATCTTCTATGTGCATTACATTAATAATACGTACTTGAGGAATGCCATCTTCATCTATGGTTGCCATTGAAACAT
>JAITPE010000195.1 GCA_031289575.1 Spirochaetia bacterium
AAAGAATACGACCCCACTGTTTTAACCGCAATGCCTTGGGAGATAGCCGTTGAATTAATGAAAAGGCTCGACCTTGATGAATCAAAACTTGTAGCCACCGAGTATATTACAAAACAGGATGAGGCCAAGCATGGCATATACGCCGGAGGAATCAAAAGCTTTGTATCGGGCGACAAGAAAAATATTGAGATTGAGAAAACCATCGCCAAATTCGGCTTCTTAGAGGACGATATCGTCTATGTGGGAAGCGGCGAGGCCGGCATCAAAACATTTTCGGCTGTCAACTCGATAGCCTTTAACACATCGCCGTCTATTGCCTCGCATTCCAGAATATCGGTATATGGATCGTCTCTTGAATCGCTTTTAACCGTTTTTAATTTTGACTGCGAATTAGATTCCATTCTTCTGTCTGATTTTTGGGAGGAGTATCTTCCGTCCCTTATTGTTGTTTCACGCAAAATAGGAAAAAACGACGAGCTTCTTGAGATCGAGGCTAAGCATCTCACAATGCAGAGCAATACGGTAGGGCAGCGCCTTGAACATTCGAGCGACAGTTTTCGCTCTGTTGAGCGGGAGATTGAGATTACATTCGGGGGATCCTTTGTTGATATTGAGGATGTGCGCTCTATGGTGGCCAAGAGGATGAGCGCCTACAGGAAAAATCCTCTTGAATTGGTAAAGGAAATATACCATATCGCCAAGCAGAGGTATAAAGAGGTATAAGAACTCCGCCGATTCGGCCTACCCGTAGTTGAGTATATTTTCCACAATCTCGCAGGTGTTTTTTGACAGATTCTTTGAGCCGAGTATGCGCTCCAATTCCTTTTTCATAACCGGTTTTCTTACTTTGTCGGTCTTGCCGTAGAGTTTGAACGAATGCGCCAGCGCCGATGAAAGGGACGGATTGAATGAATCTATGCCGATTACGCGGCCGGCCATGTACGAGTATCCGCCGCCGGAGATGTCGTGGAAGCGTACCATGTTCCGGCCAAAGCTTCCGACAAGAGACCGCACAAGATTTGGTATATGGATGTCGAAGGCCGGGTCATTTTCCAATTCGAGTACCCTGTCAAGGCATCCGGCTGCCGGCGAGGACGCCTGCACCGCGAACCATTTTACTATTACATTGCGTTCATTCCGCCATTTGTTGTAGAAATGATTGAGCGCCTCGCCGGCCTCGCTGCAGTTTGATTCGGCAAGTATGGTAAGGGCGCCTATGCTCATGGTCATGCCGCCGGCCTTGAAATATGTGTCAAGGCACAGAGTGAGGTACTTCTGTTTTCCGGTTGCCGTAAGGTACGAGAGGGCGCGGAGTGCGAGTTTGCGCATTGCCGCCGAGTTGTTCCATCGGTCTTCTAAAGATGAGAAGAGTCCGTAAAATGCTTCCTCAAGTTTTATGCCTATATCATGTTTAAGATTATTTCTTGCGGTGTGCAGCGCGTCGAAGTCTATGATTTCATATTCCTGCGCCAAGAGTTCCTCAGATGGGAGGTGAAGCGCAAGCGCGCGGAAGCTGTCATCGGCCCCGCTGTCTTTCAGCAGATTTTCGCAGGCGGCTGCAAATGATTCGGGCAGAGGCTGCTTGAGAGCGTCTGTGAGCGAGCGGACATATTCTTTTTCAATTTTCTTCGCGGCGCTCTGCCCGGCGTCCCAGCGGTTAAACGGGTCGCTGTCATTGGCAAAGAGAAAAATCAGCTCGTCCATCGAACGCTTGTGGTCGATTATTGCTACCGGCGCCGAAAAATTACGGTTTATGGAAAGATGCGGAAATGACGGAATGCTGGTGAAGACGAACTCCTGCTGTTCTTCTTTAAGGTTGAGCAAAACAGTTGAATCTCCGCTGCCATTCAGCGGCATGTCATGGCCGCTTTCATCAATCAATCCTATTGACAGAGGAATGTGCATAAACTTTTTTCCGGGCTGCCCAGCAGTTTCCGGAATCTCCTGCCTAAGTGTAAGGCTAAATTCTTTCTTCTCATCATTGTAGTTCCCGGATACGAAAACACGCGGAGTCCCGGATTGGCTGTTCCACAGTGTGAACTGCGTGAGATCAATTCCGCAGGCCGACTCTACGGCATGGATGAAATCGTCACATGTTACGGCCTTTCCGTCAAAGAGCTCGAAGTAGCGCCTCATGCCTTTCTGAAAATTTTCCTCTCCGATAATTGTGTGTATCATGCGGAAAATTTCGGCGCCCTTGTCGTAAACAGTAACCGTGTAAAAATTGTTGATTTCCATATAGCTGTCGGGGCGTACCGGATGCGCGTTTGGGCCGGCATCTTCCACAAACTGAATTGAGCGCAGGTCATTCACATCTTCGATGCGCTTAACCGGGCGCGACTGAACGTCGGAGGTGAACTCCTGGTCGCGGAAAACTGTGAGTCCTTCCTTTAGTGTAAGCTGAAACCAGTCTCTGAGGGTCACGCGGTTGCCAGTCCAGTTGTGAAAGTACTCGTGAGCGACAACAGATTCGATGCCGTTAAAATCATCGTCGGTTACGCTCTCCTTGCTTGCCAAAATGTATTTTGAGTTAAAAATATTAAGCCCTTTGTTTTCCATGGCGCCCATGTTGAACGAGTCTACTGCCGCAATCATGTAGATGTCCAAGTCGTATTCAAGGCCGAAACGTTTTTCGTCCCATGCCATTGCCTTCATGAGCGACGCTAAGGCGTGCTCACAAAGGCTCTCGCTGCCAGGACTGCAGTATATGCGGCAGTCGACGCTTCTCCCGCTTTTGGTCTTGCGTATGCCGCTTATCATTCCCAATTTTCCGGCCACAATGGCAAAGAGATATGAGGGTTTCGGGAACGGGTCGTGCCATACCGCCCAATGCGAAGCGCCGCTTTCGCCTGTGCCGGTGCAGTTTCCGTTTGCGAGAAGTACGGGGTATTTTTCTTTATCGGCTGTAATCTTTACGGTATAGACGCTCATTACATCCGGCCTGTCCGGGAAAAAAGTTATATGGCGGAAACCCTCCGGCTCGTTCTGTGTACAGAAGATGTCCTCTGATTTATAGAGTCCTTCGAGCGCGAGGTTTTTTGACGGATTTATTTCTACCACAGACCTAAGGTTGAATGAATCGGGAACATTTTCAATTACAAGCTGTGTTTCGCCAAGCGTAAAACGCGAAGCCGCAAGCTCTTCTTCATCAATTTTTATAGAGAGCGTTTTTAGCTTGTGGCAGTCAAGGACGAGCGGTTCATTGCCTTGCCCGCTGCGTATTATGTGTAAAGAAGATTCAACAATTGTTTGTGTATCGTGCAGCGTGACGGAAAGGTCTATTGAGGGAATAAGAAAGGCCGGTTCTTTGTAATCGCCCCTGAATATTTTGTGTTTTTCTGATGCCATATCTAAGGTCGATTTTTTACTCCGTCTCCGCCGCGACTATCTCTTTTGCTAAATTCATATAGTCGGCCGCTCCCTTGCTGTCGGGCTTGTACTCAAAGATTGTTTTTCCCCAGCTTGGCGCTGCCTGCAGGTCATCATTTTTTCTTATTCTGGTTTTAAAAAGCAGTCCGGGCAGCCTGGCCTCTGTTTCATTGAGCACCTCTTTGTTTATGTCTTTGCCCGCGCTGTACATGGTACCTATAATTCCGCTTATCCTAATTTTTTTATTCAGGTGCTTGCGTATTTTATCCTGAACGCCCTCAAACAGATTGTACATTCCGTGAAAGGGAAGAAACTCGAGCTGCAGCGGAATTATAATTTCCTGCGAATAGGCAAGGGCGTTGTATGTGAGGATTCCGAGCGACGGCGGGCAGTCTATGAGAACATAGTCGTAATCTTTCGCGTCGGCCAAGGCCTCTTTCAAAAGAAATTCTTTCGCCGGAAATGGAAGAAAATCCAGGTCTTTTAAATCGGTCTTTGCCGGAAGAATATCAATCCCGTTTCGGTGAATAATAATATCCTCATAGTAAAATTCGCCCTTGAGCACCTCAAAAATGCTGTATTTAAGCTCGGATGGTTTTAAGCCGAAATGGTAGGTCGTCTGAGCCTGGTGGTCAATATCTATAACTAAGATTTTTTTCCCAAGTATCTCAAGGGCCGCGGCTATATTGACCGTACTGGTTGTTTTGCCGACCCCGCCCTTATTGTTTGAAATGGCTATTGTTCTCATAATAACTCCAATATGAATATGAAAAAACGGCCGGTATTTATCAAGACATTTTTTTATTTTATTGGCGTTACATGGTAACAGTGCTGATTTTTTTCCGCAATGGCGTAGATTTCGCCTTTGTCCTGCATATCAAGCAGGGTTTCAAATAGTATGGAGCGCAGCTGCCTCCGCAGCGAGTCCCCCAAAACAAATCCGAATCTTCTCCTAAGACTGCCGGCGCTTTCTGCCGAAACGCTCTTTGCGTTTGATTCGGGCAGTATGATATAGTAGTCGTCATAGAATATATCAAAGCTCATGCCGTAGGAGTGAGTGCTTATAAACGAGGCGTTGCTGTTGGTCTTGCGGAGATCTTTCTGGTAGGCATCGCTCCGCAGGGCCGATGACAATGCTATTTTCGTGCGCGGCAGCTGCAGCGCCTCAAGCCTTTCGTTAAAGCGCGCCGCTATTTTTTCGAGCGAGGCGAGGGCGGCCGGAGCCAAAAACCGGTTTTCCTCTTTCACGCCGTAGAAGAAAAAGAGTGAGCCGCTTTCCGCCTTCACAGGAACGAGAAGTTTTTTTTCAACAAAATCGGCGATTTCTTCCTTTCCATGAACCGGTTTCATTCCTGTTTTAAGAACAGCGTTATAGTGGTCATTGAAGAGATGCTTTCTCAGCATCTCTTCTCTTTGCGGATTAACAAAATCTTCGTATATGGGAATCTTTTCAATGAATGACTGGTCGGCATGTGATTCTTTTATAATGGCTGATATATCATCATCAACTAACGCCTTTATTCTGCTTTGTGTGATGTATGCCGAAGCGCCCGCGCTGAGCGCGCAGAGAAGTATGATTAAAAGAACGCGTTTCATTTGCCGAAAAATTTTTCCGGGTCAAGAGTACTCGAACCCTTGCGCACCTCAAAGTGCAGGTGTGGGCCCGTTGAGTTTCCGGTACTTCCCACTTTTCCTATAAGCGCGCCCTTTTTTATTTTCTGCTTTTCCTTCACAAGTATTTCGTCAAGGTGGCCGTACCATGTTGATATTTCATTGCCGTGATCTATCACAATGAGGTTGCCGTAACCGCCCTTGTTGAAGCCGGAACGGTTCACCGTGCCGTCCGATGATGCGTAAACCGGAGTCCCCTTTTTCGCCGCAATATCAATTCCGGCATGAAACTTTTTATTTTTAGAAAAGGGATCATCCCTTGTTCCAAATCTGCTGGATATTTTTCCGTCGGCCGGTACAATGTAATCATCCGGAATGTCATTTTTTCCGTGGAACTTGTACATGTCATCCATGCCGTCCGCGTCATCCGGATTGACCGGAATTATTAGTTTGGCTCCGTCATCGCCCAGACGGCCGTTGATATCCGACATAAAGGCCTTCATCTGCTTAAGCAAATCAGCCTTTATTTTAGCGTCGCCAGCACGCTGTTCGTCAACATTTTCGCGTTGTTTATCCCTCTGCTTTTTTACTCCGCTCTCGGAATGGGCGAAAACCGGAAAAATTAATAATATAAGCGCCGCAATATATTTCATATTCTCTACCCTCATTCTGCTGATTCTGCCGGCTGATTCTGCTGTTTTATTAATCGGCATATTTTGCGTAAAAGCGCCGGTTTTATTGGCAGCAAATTAATTTCAGAAGAGCCTAAGTAGATTCGTTTGGCGATGAGGCAGTTTTTTGCATAAAAATAGCGTAATATCGAATATTTTGTTGACAAATTCTATGAAATTCGTATATTCGTTGCAACTTACAGGAGGACAACATGGCATACGCGAGCGGTGAACAAAAACCATTTACTGT
>JAITPE010000215.1 GCA_031289575.1 Spirochaetia bacterium
CAATGAACCCGCCGACAGCGGATCCTACAATACCGAGTATAATATTGTAGAGCAAACCGCCTTCGCTTTTCATGATCAGCCCGGCTAACCAACCTACAAATGCTCCTATTATCAGCCAAATAATGATGGATATAAGACTCATAAATAAACTCCTCTTTTGTTGTTTTAGTTTACGTCTCTGTCTCTGTAAAGTGTACCAAATATATTAGGAAAAGTCACTTCTTTTTTTTTGTAAAGTGCGGGTAAATTTTTGCGAAAGTAAATTGTAGCAGCCAATCTTTTTTATGCTAAAAATCTGTTGACATATAGGGCTCAAACCGGTCATGGAATGAAAGCCGAAGAGGCGGCCGCAAACCGCCATATGATGTGACAGATTGAATGAAACATTATATTATAACAATTCTTGCGTTTTCTTTAGGTTTAATGAGCCTTTCTATAGGCTTTTCCGAACCATCCAGATTTGAGGGTAAAATCGTAAAGAAGATTGAGTTCATCGGATTAAACAATACATCCACTGAGGAACTCTTATACGAAATGACTACAACCGAAGGTTACCCCCTTAAATCGTCCGAGGTGCGGAAGGATCTAAAAGCTGTTTTTGACAAGGGCAAACTCGAAAAGGTTGAAGTAGAGATTGAGGAATACAACGACGGCGTAAGGCTTCGCTTTATATGCGTTGAAAGGCCGCTTGTGGATTCTATTGTCTACAAGGGAATAGGCGAGTTAAACGAAAGCGAGCTGCAGGAGATCGTTCTTTTAAAGAGCGGTGATGTCTTCCGTATTGATCTTTTGGAAAAGAGCATCAAGCTTATACACGAGAAGTACGATACCAAGGGTCTTTTCAACGCCTCGGTTTCATATAAAATCCGCAATGTAAAAAACGGCAGCGATGTAATAGTTGATATTATAGTGGATGAGGGCGAGGAGATCAAGGTCGAAAAAATAAGCGTCTTCGGCGCCGACAAGCTCTACTATAAGGAAGTCCTCGGAGCAATGGAAACCAAAGAGCGCGGCATAATTGAGGACGGCGTCTTTAACAAAGAGAAGTACGAGGAAGACAAGGGCAAAATACTAACGCTCTATAAACAGAGCGGCTACTTGGACGCGCAGATTGTGTACGATAACATCGAATACCAGTGGAAAAATCCGTCAAAGCAAAAGGACAGGGTCATCTACATCACCATATCTATAACTGAGGGTGAAAAGTACTACTTCGACGGCTACACTATCGACATAAAGGGGCAGGGCGAAAAAACGGTCTTCACTCCGGAACAAATCTCCCAGGGATTTGTTCTCAACAAGCAGGGCTCTGTTTTCAACAATTCAATGTTCGAGGCCGACAGGCAGATGATTGCCTTCAGGTACGCATCAGAGGGCTATATCTTCACGCGCATTCTTCCCCAGAGAACAGTAACCGAGAAAGAAGTCACAGTAAAAGGCGTAACCGAAAAGCGCAAGTATGTGAGCGTCCATTTTTCGGTTGATGAGGGAAGCCAAGCATACATCGAATCCGTAATAATCAGGGGCAACAAAAAAACCTTCGACAAGGTTATACGCCGTGAGATAATCTGCAAGGAGGGCGAACTCTTTGATTCAAGAAAAGTTCAGCTCTCCCGCGAAAGAGTATACAATCTCGGTTTTTTCAAGGAAGTGAATATCGACGCGAGACCGGGCAGCCGTGACGGTTTAATGAACCTCATATTTGAGGTTCAGGAACAGCCCTCCGCTACAATATCGGTCGGCGGAGGCTATGGAACCACATCCGGATTTTCTATCTTTGCCGATGTAACTGAGAGAAATTTCAGGGGCAGGGGACAGACCCTTGGGCTCAAAGTAGAATACGGCCCGCTGCGCTCATCGGTCGCCATCTCATTTGTTGAGCCATGGCTTTTGGATGATTATCCGCTTGCATTTAATTCATCAATATTCTATAATCTGTATACAATAGAAACATCCTCAATGTTTTCATCAAGCGAAATCGCCAGGTACGACAAACAGGGCTTCGGCTACTCCTTGGGTTTGAGTTACAGGTTTTGGTACTACTATGTAATCGGCACGGCGTGGATTCATGAATTTAAAATGTACCTCAACGCGACAGGCAACAACACCGATACCGTTTTTGTTGCGGTTGCCGAGGGGCTTCAGGAAAAGAGAACCCAGAGGTTTTACCTATACAGAGATTCAAAGGACAATTACCTCAACCCCACATCGGGAACAAGAATCGGCGCGTCGGTAAGCTTCAACGGAGGAATCCTCGGCGGCGATGATCATTTCATGCGGTGGGCTCCGGAGGCCGCCCTGTACTGGTCGCCCTTTCATCTGCCCTTCTTGAAGGACTGGAGATGCGTGTTCGAATTCAGGGCAAGCGGAACATTCCTGACCCAGCCATTCGGCTCCGTTAGGCAAAATCCGGAAGAGAACCAATGGATCGAGCCCGAGGACCGGCTGCTAATAGGCGGCCCCGAAACGGTCCGCGGCTGGGATTACTATGACTCAAGCCTGCCCGACTCATGGGCGTCAACCGGTCTCTTCCACCGCATGCTCTACGGCGCCGAGTTCCGTGTTCCAATACATCCGCAAATGCTTTGGATGGCCTTCTTCTTTGACGCGGGCGCGCTCTTCTCGGATAACCGCTGGGAAAGCCAGATCGACCCCGACAGCCTCGCGTTCGAGGAAATAAGCAAGGACCGGGCAAACGGCGAGCTCTACACATTGCGTGATTTCATTCACGGCGAGACTCACCCCAGCAAGTATTTCAAATACGGGTACGGAGTAGGATTTAGAATACAGATTCCAATGATGCCGCTGCGCTTTTGGTTCGGCAGAAAGGCCGTGTACGAAGATGGCGGCTTGAAGAATCTCGGCGGCATGACATTTCAGTTTCAAATAGGTGATTATAAGTACTGATGAAGCCGGTGAAAATACAACTTCTGCTTGCGGCCTTTTTCTTTCTGCCGGCATGTTCTCTTCCCGCGGCCATGAAGGGCACGGAGGGCGGCCCGGCCCCCGTGATCCGCTATGTCAACATACAGGCGCTGTATGAACTGCTCAAGAACAGCTCCGACAGGGGCCCCGCCATAACTGAAGAAAAGGAAACCATTTACGCCCGCATTGAAACACTGCAGCGCGAAATACTTATTTCATCCGGAGACAAGGACGCCATTTTCGAGGAGCTCACCGCGCTCAGAAGAAAATATGATTCTCTCACCGCGGAAGAGGAGGCTGTTAAATCCGATATTTTAAAAAAAATAAACAGGGCGCTTTCCTCTGTCGCCAAAAATGAATCGATAGATTTTATTTTTCATATGGGGGATGAACTCCTCTATGCCCAGGGTAAATTTGACATAACAGAGGATGTGCTGCGCGAAATTCAAAAGCTCGAAAAAAGAAGCGCTCCTGCCATACGCTGACGGCAGGATAATCAAAAGTAACAAAAAGGAGAAAGATATGAAATTAGGGAGGCTTCGCGTTTTTTGCACATCCTGTGCACGCCGCGCACTGCGACATCCTGTCGGGAGACTGATATTACTTGCCTGGTTTCTGCCTGCGGGAATTTTATTTGGATGCTCCTCGCCGTACAACGCTCTGTTAGAAGCGGCCTTCGCCTCTTCTAACGGAACGCAGTATGCAATCGTTGTGGACAAGAAAAACTACACTGTTCATGTGTACAACAATGCCCGCGTCCTTGTAGCCTCGTACCCGGCAGGCTACGGCCTCAATCCCGACGGAGGAACAAAGCTGCACTCCGGCGACAACAGAACGCCGGAGGGACTCTACCACGTCAACGAAATCCTCA
>JAITPE010000224.1 GCA_031289575.1 Spirochaetia bacterium
TCCAAAGAACATCCCTCTCCGGCAAGGTGCGCGATTAACGCGTACATGTCGCCTGGAGAGGAAAAAAGAGCGGCTAATTTTTCATCATCAAAAGGAGTTTCGGCGGCGTGTTCTTTTTCCGCGGTCTCCTCAAAATTAAGGCTCCGCGTTTTCTGCACTGCCGGGCTGTTCAAGTCTCTTGTAATCAGTTCCGCGGGCGCCTCGGGAGTGTGAGGCTCATACGCGCCGTATTTTTCCGCCAGTCTTGCTATCGCGTTTCTTCTTTTTCTGCTTATACCGCCGGCAAGCGCTGTTTTCAGCGCAAGCAGGCTCTGTTTTACGGTGACCGCCGAAGGCTCCGCCCCCGGCGGGTCTTGCGGCTTGTCTGTTACGGCGGCCGGCAATTGTTCGGGGAGCGGCGCTTCGTCATCCGCAAGTATATCCAATCCCTTCAACGCGCCGCTTTGTTCAAGGAGCTTTCTCGCTGTTTGTATTCTGTTTTCAAGAAGCGAAATATTGCGCTCGGCCGCCGCGTTGAATTCTTTCAGCATTTCATCCATCTCTTTTCTTAAACGCTGCTGCCTAAAATCGGATGCCGAACGTTCAAGCTTAATGCTGATTACAAGGTAAAGCAGCGCGCCCATAAAAACATTCACAAGAATGATTACAAATAAATACATATCCGCCTATTTAAAAATATCTATTTCTCTGCCGAGCTTGTCGTCATCTAAAACATTCGGCTTGCGCAAGGGAGCCTTTTCGTTCTGCTCATGGGATGATGATTCTCTTCTGCCGTCCTGTTTTTCTTTTTCATTGGACAACGAGTCGCGCAGCTTGGTCTGTTCGCCCTTTTTGGATTCATCCAATCTTGCTTTTTTAAGATTCGCCGATTGTGATGATTCGTCATCAAGAAACTGCTGCTGACCTGTTACGGCAACATTCCGTGACTGCTCACCCCGGCCTATTTCGTGTAATTGACTCATGTTAATCTGAAGGTCTATCGGCGTAATCATAAAAGTCCTCCGTTACCTGCGCTTTGATGTTGTCACCATGCGTTGATCTGTTATTTCAGGAGGCTCATACGCGGACAGTTTTATCTCATTTCCTTCCATCGAGAACTTTATGTGGCGGTACTCATCCTTGACCGCGAACTTTTCGGTATTTATAAAAATATCAACACCCGGGAAAATCATTTCCTCTGCGCAGACCTTTCCCTTGTGCTCAAGGCTTTCAAGGTAGCTGTTCCGCTCTTCCAATTCCGCGTTAATTTCGGCGTTTTTCGCTTCAAGTTTTTCTTTGTCGTCGCTCATGTCCTGAAAGAGCTGGGCCTTCTCCTCGGTGAGTTTTCCGGCCGCCTTTTGGGAAACGAGAGTCGGCAATTCCTTATTGATCTTGTCGAGTTCGTTTATGTTTGCGGACTTTTGATTTTCAAGATCAACAATGTACTGCAAAAGTTTTGGGTTTATGCCCACGCGTACTTCTGTTTTTGTGGACGCGTTGGCTCCTATAAAGCGGGCGTTGATTTCGTTCTCGGCGCGTATAAGGCCGCCCACGATTCTGGCGCGACGTCCGTTGCACAGGATTCTGTTCTCGGCGTCTATATTGGAGTGCATGATTCCCTCGGGCGCGTGGACATCCTTGCCGGCGGAAATATTCGCGTTCTGAATAAACTTGGCCAAAACACTGCCGCCGGTTGATTCTATCTTGGCCTCGTTGCGTCCCGATATTCCCTGGTATACAATAATATCACCATCCGACTCAAGAAAGGCCTTTTGCACGGTTCCCCGCACCTCTATGTTTCCGCTCGCCTTTATGTGAAAGTTATCCTGTACATTTCCGGCCACCACCACCGAGCCAAGGAAGTCGATATTGCCGCTTTCCAGACCGACATCACCGTTGACTATATGAACAGGATCTACCATTAAAATGTCTCTCTTGAAAACAACCTGTCCGTTTATCTCGGCCGTTATCTCGGTCTTGTCATCGGACAGGATGGTTCCCTTTCCGTGCTCCATTGTTATATCTTTGCCCGGCTTAACAGGAATGAGTTTATCGGTAACGGTACGTCCGGGCGCTCCCTTTCCCGGAGGTTCTTTTACGGCAAGGAGTTGTCCGGCCGTGACATTCTCCAGCAGGTCAAGATTTCTAAAGTCAACCTTTCCGCTCTCATCCTCCTCAAGCTTTACCCTTGATTTATCAATACGTACCTTGTAGTCGATATAGGCGTCCTTCGCGCTGACAGGCTTTGTTCCTTCCGCGGCGAGAAGCAGCTTCGAATAATCCATCTTTTCAAGGTATTCCTGTATTTGCTCATGGCGGTAGCCGAATACAATCCCCGCGCTCCTCAGATCGTCAAGAACCTCTTGGTACTCCATATGGCGTCCGTTAAAGCGCGGCGGCACAAAATGCACGGCGGCGCTCATCTCATCGCTTGCTAACTCAACCTTCATTTTTCCGTCATAAATTGAATTGGGCTCCCAGTCTCCAAGGCGCACAGGCGTGCCCGACATTTTACCTACGGCTTTTTCGAGCGCGCCCAAATCCGCGTTGTTTACCTTCATGGCCCCAAGCTTGGCCTGTATGCTTAGCGGTTCAAGCGGAAGTCCGTCCCCTTTCGGAGGATACGCGGTGAACCAGATGCCGCTTTTGGTAATACGTATTTTGTAAGACGCGTCAATATCGTCCGGTTCCGCCATGGTTTCGGCAATGGCCGGGGCGAGTTTCTTCGCGAGTTTATCAATATCAGAGGAGTCGTCTTCCTCCTCAGGAATCAGCTTAACCAAAACGTGGTAAGGCTTTCGTCCTATGCCGAAAATGCCCTCGGTGCCTTTTTCAAGAATATTATAATCAAGCATAGAGACGCCGACATCAAACTCTTCGGCCGCAAGTTCAAGGGCCTGCTTTACCGAATCGGCATATACCTCAATGGCGTCATCTGCGGTGGACTGTTCCGCGGCGAGTTCTTTAAAAAAGTCTTTTAGGGCTTCCATAGGTTTAACCCACTATATTGGACTTAATTCTTCCCAATCTGCCTCTAAGCCTCATGATGGCCTTTGTGTGAAGCTGCGAGACTCTGCTTTCCGTAACCTCAAGTATTTCGCCTATTTCTTTGAGTGTGAGATCTTCATAGTAATAAAGAACTATAACCTTTTTTTCTTTATCGGGCAGTTTTTGTATGGCGTCTATTATATAATCCCGGATTTCTTCTTTTTCTATAAGAATGTCGGGGTTCATACTTTCCGGAGCCTCAAGTGTCTCCAAAATAGAAAGCTCATCGTTGTCGTCGCCCAGATACCATATATCATTGAGTGAAAGTATGGATGTTCCGCTCAGCTTGTTCAACAGGGACTGAAATTCCTCGTTCGGCATTCCCATTTCACGCGCGATTTCCTCATCCTCAACGGTTCTGCCGAGCTTGTTTTCAAGTTCGGATATTACTTGTTCAATCTGTTTGGCTTTTTGCCTAATGGAACGGGGAATCCAGTCTATGGAGCGCAGTTCATCAAATATGGCGCCGCGGATTCGCGTCATGGCATAGGTTTTAAATTTTATTCCGCGGACGGGATCAAACTTTCCTATGGCGTCTATAAGGCCGAATACTCCGTAAGATACAAGGTCGTCAAATTCAATATTTTGCGGCATTCCCATTGATACTTTTCCGGCTACATATTTTACAAGCGGCGCGTACTTGATGACGAAATAGTCTCTTATACCCTGGTCGTTATCTTTGCTGTACATCTCCCAGAGCTTTTCTTCTCCCATGGCGTCAAGCTGTTCAAATTTTTTTGTGTTCATAATCCCTTTTCCGGATTTTTACTAATCATCTCTGTTCATGGTCCTGATCATCTTTGCTCATCATAGTCCTGACAGCCTGCGCCATCATTTCCGGCTCATATGGGAAATCGCTGTTTTCCTCTACGATATGCTTCCCCATACTGGCGGATGGCAGCGCTTCGCCGGCTGTGTCAACCCTGGGGAAATCACCGCCGCCAAGTTCGGTAAACCCGTCTGATTCGCCGCTTTCATCGGAAGATATTGAATCTTCAGAGCTTTCAGAATCATCATCCGCCGCCGCCGATGCTAAGGACGCGAGCAGCTCGGGCACGTATTTTCTTATAACAAAAAACGCGCCCCAACCGAGCCCCGCGAAAATAACAGCGGAAAACAGCATCCTGGCCAATACAACGCCGAATTTAATTCCGGCTATTACACCGGTGAAAGACGAAACAAACAGGGCCGCAAAAGCAAATACGGCAGCCGTTTTATATTCTGGGTTTATTCTTTTTAATATTTTTATCATTTTTAATATATCCGATAATTCCGTATAAACCGCCCAGAACAGTATCATTTCTACGTTATTTTTTATGATTATAAGCGTCAAGTAAAATTTGACGATAAACAGGCATTTTCATATTTTTAAAGAAAAATGTATATATTTTAGCGCCTTAGTGGTGTTTTATGGTATAATTGCCGGCACTTGACTTAACAATGATTTTTATCATAATGACCTCCAAGTACGGCTACTCTATTACAGCGCTTTAATTTTGTCGCTTTTTTTGTATTTTTATGCGAAGGGGGAGGCTTTTGCTATATTTTGGTTAGGCGAAGTAAACCCTGCTTTACATATTCTTTTCACATTCATTATTAACAATACAATTATTACAATCAGCCGATTTTGGCCTGCACCAATTCCTACCAATTTCCCAACAAGAGAAATCAATAATTCCAGGAAATTCTGGATTTAACTCACGAGCTTTATAAATTATTTTATCATTATTTGCATCTTCATGAACATATCCCATTCTAGCCATTACTCTTTTTACATGAACATCTGGAGAAATATCTATTGAATAATAATCGGAAAAAGGGATTTTAAATTGTCTTGCAAGTATATTTGCCGCCATAGTTGAAATTTTAACTCCATTACCATAAAATTCTAAAAATCTATAAACAACAGAAGCACTGCTTGGATTGTTATTCCATATTTTTGCTGCATTATTGTCATATTTTATATGTATATCCATAATTGCCGAATGAAATATCTCTGCCATTGTATCGTTAAATCTATGCAGTTTATTTCTATTGAATATTTCTTTATATTT
>JAITPE010000182.1 GCA_031289575.1 Spirochaetia bacterium
GATAAGGAATTTCTGAAGGAGATGAAGAACGCGGTCTCGGCGTTTTTCTATGGAGAAATTTATGCCGCAGACGGTCTAGAAAAAGAGATTGACACAATAAAGGATTTGCTGAAAATTGAGAACCAAGAGGAAGCCGATATTATTGAAACATGGTTGAAGAATATAACCAAGAATAAAGATATTAACATTATTAAAGAGGATGAAAACAAAATGTCAATAACTGAAGTCATAGAAAGGACACTTAAGGAAACTAAACTTGAAGGAAAACTTGAACGTAACCGTGAAATTGCCCAAAAACTTCTGTTGAGCAAAATGCCGGTAGAAGAAATCGCAAAAATAACGGAATTGACTATTTCGGAGATAAACAAATTAGCCTGGAACATGCTAAATTAGAAATTTTCATCTTCCTTACACTTCTTTATAGCATAAAATTGAAGCATGTCAAGAAAATAATGCCTTCTTCGGCAAAATAAGATAATTTTTGTTGGGATTTCAGACGAGCGACCGCAAGGGCCGCCCCTACAGTATTTTTGCCTGAACCTATCCATTGGGCGTCTCTACGCGCCATAATCCGGCCAAAAAACGATTTTTTTTCAGAAATACCCCAAAAATCAAAAAAACTTTTAATCAAAACGCGTCTCGACACGTATACACTTTATACGCTTATTTTTCCGGAGGAATATAATGAAGAAAAACTTTTGCGTTCCGTCACTGTGTTTCCTGCTTGCCATGGCGGCGGCAAACCTTGCGGCAAACGGAACCTTTTTTAACGACAGGCTTTACATCATAGGCTCCGCCGCAGGCGGAGCCTCCGCCCTTGTGCTGTTCATCTTTATAACCCGTAAAATATCGCTTGCGCCGGGACGCTTCGCAGCCGCGCTTCTGCTGATGATTTCACTCACGGGCATCGAATACGTTCTCACAGCAAGACACTTTAACGCGGCAGAACGCGCGGAACTTTCAACCACTCTGCGCGCATGCGTCCTTTCAGTGACAGAGCAGCGCTACAGCAGCGCTGCTCTGCTTGAACTATGCGGCGAAAAAGGCAAAAGCCCGGCGCGCGTGCAGGCTTATGCCGATCGCGCGCTGGGCCTTGCTGCCGGCGACACAGTATTATTCATAAAAGCAAAGCCTTCTATGATAGAGCCGTCATCAGCAAATGTTTTCGCAAAACAATTGCTCAGGCGCGGTATTGCCTATACGGTAAGCCTTAACCAAAGCAACTGTACTGTTGAAAGCAAGACCGGACCAGGACTCAAGGAGAAAATAAGGAAAGGCGCGGAGGAAATATTTGCCCGTTCCTTTTCCAAAGAAACGGCCGCGCTTGTCAACGGACTGTACTTCAACGACAGGCATGAAATAGACAAACATACGCTGCAAAAATTCAAAATGGCCGGCGTTACGCATGTTCTCGCGGCAAGCGGCCTGCATGTAGGCATAATCGCGTCGCTTCCGCTTCTTCTCTCGGCGTTTTTTCTTCTCCCGGGCAATCTTGGGCGCACGGCAGCTCTTCTTCTTATCAGCGCCTACCTCTTCATAGCGGGCGCTCCGGTATCGCTTTTAAGGGCCGTGCTGATGTTCGCGTTTTTTATTTTTCAGCGCGCCATGTTCAATGAAAGAAACCCGTTCAACATACTCTTTTGGGCCGGCGCCGTGATACTCCTCATGTCGCCCGGCGAACTGTACTCGCTCGGATTCCAGTTGAGTTTCGGAGCAACGGCGGCCATCCTTGTTTTCTTTAAAAACATAAGCGCGGCTTTTTCATTTATGCCGGCGTTCTTTAAAAATTCTTTCGCGATCACCGCGTCGGTAAATATTGTTACGGCTCCTATCATACTGCTGACCCTAAAGGAAATTAATTACAACGGGATCATAGGCAACATAGCGGCTGTACCCGGCATCACGCTGTTCATGATCGCCTCGCTTGTTACCGTATTTATATCAATATTCTCCGCTGCCGCCGGAGAATTTCTCGGAGCCGCGACCGATAAAATATATGAGCTGCTTGGCACATCTATCGCTTACATATCGGAACTGCCGGGGCACTTCGCCGTATCCGACAATATGGTGATTCCCCTTCTCGCGTTTCCATGCGCTATGGGAGTTATCGCTCTCATGCGTTTTAAAAACCGCAAAAAAATTCACGCCGCGCTGCTCTGTATCACAATGCTTTCGGGCGGAGTCATGCTTTTTTTCGGAAGGGATGATGCCGTCAGCGAAACAATACAGCTTGGAGAAAGCGGCAAAATAATACGCGACATGAACAAGGCCTCAATCCTGGGCAGCATCAAGGGAGAGTATGCCGAACAGGCCATCAGCATACTCAACACAAAAATGATACGGAGCTGTTCAATCTACATCGTGAATCCCGACTATGAGAACATACGCGCTTACAGCAGAATAGTAAAGCAGGCATGCGTTGACGAATGTTTTATTGATAAAAATTTTTATCTCACCGGATATATGCGCGGATTCTTCGCGCTGCTTGAACAGGAAAATGTAAAGATTAGCTTTGCCGATATGTAAAATCATTGACTCCCGGAGGCATAAACACTCATTTTACATCATGGGCAGTTACCAGATAAAAGATACAAAAACAGGCAGGCCTACCCTTATTTTTTTGGACGCCGTAACCATTCGCCTTCACTCCGCCTTTGATCCTGTGACCGAGGCCGAGCGGGGAGCCGCCGCCGTTGAAAATGGCCGCGCCTCTCACATCATCGTATCGGGACTCGGACTCGGCTATCACGCGGCCGCCCTCAAAAAAAAGTATCCTGATACGGTTATCATCATACTCGAACGCGATGCTGAGGCCGTACGGCTCGCGCGGAAGCACTGCCCCGAAAACATAAGCGGAGCTCACATCATAAACTCGAAGAATGAAGGATTCTTCGAGTTCTTTGAAGGCTTTGACATCAACAGCTTCAAAGGCATCGCCCACTACATACACAGGCCCTCGTATCAGATTGAACCGGATTTCTATGATGAACTCACAGAGGCGTTCAAAGAACAAATCTCATCGCGCGTAAGCGATATGCTCACGCGCTTTGAATTTGAAGAACGCTGGATAAAAAATATTTTCGCGAATCTCCACCATTTGACATCTTCGCTTCCGGTGTCAAAGCTGTTTAGAAAATTCATAGGGTGCCCGGGAATAATCGTATCGGCCGGGCCATCGCTGCGTAAAAATATCGCTCAACTCAAAGAGCTCAAGAACAAGGCTGTCATTGTATGCGTTGACACAGCCTATAAGGTATGTGTCAAAAGCAGAATAACGCCGCATATCGTGATGACAATCGACGCGCAAAAACACAGCGTAAAACATTTTCTCGGCGTGGGATGCGAGGCTCTGCTTTTGGCCGATATGGTGAGCTGCCCGGCAATCCTGCGCTCTTACAACGGGCATAAGGCGCTAAGCGCTACAGCGAAATTTTTTACCGATTCCAAAGGCAGAACAACAAGAGAGACCACGCCGATAATGGACTGGATCGAAAAAAGCACGCCCTCCCCCGGCGACATCCAAAGCGGCGGCTCTGTCGCGACAAGCGCCTTTGACCTTTTGCTCAACATGGGGTGCGCTCCTATTATCCTGGCCGGGCAGGATCTTGCCTATACCGGCCGCGAGATACACAGCGCCGGAACCCATCACAACGACGACTGGCTGCCGTCATGCACGCGCCTAAAAAATTTGGACACCATAAATCAATCGGTCATCCGCCGCCGCAGCATCAGCCGCGCCGAAGCATACGGCGGGCACGGCAGTGTGATTACTGATTTTGTTCTCGGCCTTTACAGGGGCTGGTTCCAAGACTCGTCCGAGCGCGTGCCCTTTGCTGTTATAAACGCGACCGAGGGCGGCGCCCGAATAAAGAACACCATTGAAAAGCCGCTCGCCGCGCTCGCCGCGGAACTTCCCGATCGCGGCCCGACCGAAACGATTGCAGGCATACTCAAGAGCGGCCAAGCCGCGCCTTTGGGAAAGCTTATTGATGAACTGCAAAAGGCGGCAGCCTCGCTTGACAAGATTGACGCAATAATCAAAAGCGATGAACAGGAAGGCATTGCCGCGAGGATCGATAAACTTATTGAATCTACCGGCGTAGGCGGGCTCATTAATCCGTTTCTCAGAAGAACGCGCTTTTACATAAACAGGCAGAACCTTGACGCGGAAAAGGCGGCCGCCATTCTTTTAACAGAGACAGGCGCTGCCGTTCAAAAACTCATTCCCATGATTGCGAAGGCAATGAAAATGAGACGCGATTAATCGCGTCTCTATGTTCTCACCTAACCTAAACGTGAACCGGCGCTACCTCGATTCGTCTACAAACAGCCCGGTATGCTCGCGCATGTACTGCAGAAGTTTTACCGCGTTCTTGGACGGAACCTCGCGCAAGACCTCATTGGTCTTTGAATCAACAACCCGCATGATTACGCGGTTTGTCTCTTCGTTATAGGCAAGGCTGATATGCTCGTTTGATCCCAATGCGGAACCGCTGAGAGCGCTCAGCACACC
>JAITPE010000141.1 GCA_031289575.1 Spirochaetia bacterium
GCTAATAAATTGTTTGTATTTATTACTTAATCGGTTATGGCTAAAATATTGATAACATCGGACATACATCTTGGCGCGGGCGGCGAAACCATAGTTCCCGAAGCCGAAAGGATTGAAACTTTTAAGCAGATCGCCGGGCTTGCCTGTGAGCATGACTTGATGCTCATCGCCGGCGACCTTATTGACTCGGGAGATGTCTCTGATGAAATAAAAGACATCATAAAAGAAGAATTCAGGAAGATACGGGAAGCCGGAACAGAAATTGTATATACGCCCGGAATCAGCGAGCAGAGCAAGGTTGGGGGGATTTATGATTTTATAGGCGATTTCGGAGCTACGCACATCTTCAACAGGCGCAAAATTTCCGCTCCGTACAGCCTGACAGCCGACGGACAAAGGCTTCACATCTATGGAGCGGTCTCGTCGCCGCATTTCAATATTACAAATGTCAAAAGGAGAGATGAGCAGGGTTTCCATATCGGCCTTTTTCATTCTGATTTTGATTTCAAGAAAAACAAGCCGGGCATCCGTATAATGGAACTGGATTTCTACGCGCTCGGTTACGGCCATTCCTGCAAGATTTTCAAGGTTCTCGACCGCGTAATAGGAGTGAAGCCGGGAAGCCCTGTTGCCATTACAGAAAAGGAAACCGGCGAGCGCTATGTACTGTCCGTTACTGTGGCCGGTGACGCTGTTTCGGAGATAAAACATATACCTGTAAACACCGTATCGGTATCGGCAGCCAAAATAGACTGCGGTGATTACGCCGATTCCAATGCCCTGCGGGATGCGCTCATGGACAAAGCGTCGGACAAAACCATTCTTGTTCTCAGTATCGAAGGCGAGCATTCTTTCACGCTTTCAAGCGTGCTTGAGAGCCTGAAAGAGCATTTTTTTGACCTCAGAGTTACCGATAATTCTATTCCTTCCGCGGATTTCTTGATCACATCTTACGCGGAGGAAAATTCAATAAGGGGTGAGTTTTTTCGTATTTTGCAGGAGAAACTTTCAGAAAAGCAAACAGACAAGGCAATCCTTGCCTGTTTGCCCCAGCTTCTCAGGTTTATTATGGATGACGAGTTGAAAGCAATGGAGGAATGGTTGTGCGCTTTATAAAATGTACAATAAGCAAACCATCCCTTTTTGACAACAGGCTGCTCGAATTTGGCGATGACATAACCTTTGTGAAGGGAAAGAACGGCTCGGGCAAATCCTTTGCAGCCAAAGCGCTGACCGAAGCGCTATGGCTGTATTTTCCATGGACCGGAAAAAAATTATGGAATACAATAGATGATACGTATCTGGATCTTTGCTTTAATCTGAACAAGGGTGAAAAAACCGGAATGTACCGCTTCCGCTATCAGGCCTCGACTCTGTCCATATTTGATATATCGGATGGTGAGAAAGAACTCATACGGCTGACTCCTACGGGCTTAATGCCAGCCCGGGACGTTTTGGAGAAATTGAACGATCCCCTTCTTGCCGAATTTATATCGGACAATGATTTGAAAACATTTATAAACATCGCCTATATTCCCTCGCCGGCGGACATAGACAGGGATGAAGTCATTGATTATGATATAATAAAAAATGTTATCATCAACGATGACTCGGGCTTTTATGAAAGATACTCCGTCATGAACGAACGCTATTTGGGAAACGAACCGGCCTCTCCTCTTTTTATAAAAATAGAAGAGGCAAAGCGGACATTGAATGAGCTGAACAAGGAAGTAGAAATTATACGCATAAAAAATCAATATTTTGAAAAGCTTGAACGCGAGAAGAACAGCATTGAATATGATATAACAGAATTGAAGGCCAACATAAACCGCCTTGAGAGAAAAAAGGACATGCTTGGCCAGGTTTCCGATAATTTAAAAAAAATAGAAATAATCGGCGGTAAAATAAATAAAATTGAAGAAGAAATAACCGACGAACAGGCCAAAGCGGAAAAAATAAAAAATTTGGAAAACATATCCAATTTTCAACGCTTTAAATTTCCGGAATCTTTGGATATGAAGAAGCTTGATAAAATACAATCGCTTTTCAGGGAAATTATTGATAACAATGAAAAAATAAACTCGCACTTTTCTAAGAAACGCTTGGTGAACAAAAGGCTCACAACGCTTTCCGAAATCGCCGGAACAAGCATTCTGCTGTCGACCGCCGGTGTGCTGATTAAAAATTCGTTTGTGCTGGAGAAAAGCTCTAACGCGTTTCTTGTTTTGCTGATTTTTGCCATGTTTGCGGCTCTTTCCGGGCTGCTTTATTATATGTCTTCCGTAAATAAAAAAGAACTGTTTCTTTTGCAGGAAAACAGGCTGATTTTAAACGGACGTTTAGAAGAACTTATTAAAGAAAATTCATTTCCCTTTGCCGATTACAATCTTGATGAACTCTATGATATTCTGCTTAAATACTTTGAAGACTACACCGAGTATAGCGACAATCTCAGCGAGATAAACGCGATACAATCCACCCTTGCCGGCGAGGAAAGGCTCAGGGAAATCCGGCATGAAATGAAGCTGCTCAAAAACAGGACGACCGCCCTGCAGGAAGAAACATATAAAAACCTTAACTCTGTTAATCTTGACCCAAAAGAGGCGCTGCGGCAGGAAGATATTGAACAGCTTATAAGCTATATTGATGACGAAATAAATAATCTGGGCAGCGCCATTGCGTCTAAAGAAGAACTGCTCGTCCGTATAGAGAGAGAGAAACTTTTGTCTGTTGGGAACGACTACGAAAGCGTTGTCATAAAACGCGATGAGGCTCAAAAACTGTTCGATAAGCTGCAGGCAAAAAAAGAAACGGCTTTTTTTGTAACAGGACTTATGAACGATGCCGTAAGAAAAAGAGAACAGCAGCAGATTAAAAAA
Organism: Spirochaetia bacterium; assembly: GCA_031289575.1. GTDB lineage: Bacteria > Spirochaetota > UBA4802 > UBA4802 > UBA5550 > JAITPE01. The sequence goes on from JAITPE010000141.1 coordinate 2,880, forward strand.
TTTGTTGCCGATATTCTATCAAGATTTAACACAATAACAGATAATCAGTTTAGAACTTTGGTTGACGAGCAGATAGTAGAAAATTTTATAGCAGGCAACGGAAGGCATGTTTCCCTTAATCCCTCTGTTGTTCATACCCTGCTTTTGTCGGCAAAATTTTCGCTGAACGGATTTTTATCCGGCACGAAAAAATCCATCCCGTTGATTCTCGATGATCCTTTTCTGTTTATGGACGACGACCGAATCAGCAGGCTGCTTGAGCAGGTACGCGAAATTGCCGCGGCAAGGCAGGTCACGCTTTTTACTCACCGCGTAACGGAAAGCTGCCGCGAAAAAATGATTGAGTTATAGATTCCAATGGAAAAGCAGATGACATTTGCAGATGATCCCGTTTTGAACAACATAGGCATAGCCAATCAGTTGATTCAAGACGGCAATTTTCGTGAGGCGGTTGAAAAATTAAGCGAACTCATGAACATTGATCCCGACTATCCGGGGCTTACAGCGAGCTTCCGCACAGCCAAGTTTTGGCTTAACAGGGCCGATGAAATCCTCGCTCTTCCGGAAGGCAAGAGAAAGGCCGACTTTCTCATGACCGAATGGAAAGCATATGAGGAATACGCCAAAAGCAAGAACATGCAAACCAGCTCCGCCTACCGCTCGGCGATGATGAACATCTATTATACGGCGTCGCATCATTACAGCGTTTCATTTATTAAGCAGGATGATGTAACAGGCAACTTTGACCTGCTCCTGAATCTGGGCGCCTGTTTTCTTAAATTGGAAAATTATCCTAAAACGGTTGAGACCTTGGAATACGCGGCAAACTCATATCACGCGCACGCCGGGCTTCTTTCAATGCTCGCGGAAGCCCTATACAAACTCAATGATGTCCCCAAAAGCCTGTGGTATTTCAGAGAGGCCTTCTTTCTGGATCCATCCCTCATTGACTTAGAGCTTATAAACGCGGAACCCATACTCGGCCTTGTCGATTTTATCCGTCAGGAGCGCAAAAATTGCAGCGATGTGAGGGAATGGGTGCCGGTCTATGGGTTTATCACCGATACCCTTTATGTAAGGAAGAATCTGCAAAAACAGCAG